>WTCN01000235.1 GCA_013138555.1 Methyloprofundus sp.
ACATGGCCCATTAGGTTTTGATTAACCCTAATCTCCACTTCACCACAAATCTGTAGTGATGAGGTAATAAATCTATCTAGTGTATGAGTAATAACACCTTCCGTTGAGTTTTCTACCGGAACCACACCAAATTGGCAGTGTTCATCTTCAACTTCACTAAAAATATCATTTATAGTCGCAACAGGTACCGATTTGACTGACTGCCCAAAATGCTTAAAAGCAGCCTGTTGAGTAAACGTACCTTCTGGCCCTAAAAAGGCAACTTCTAAAGGTTTTTCTAAAGCAAGACACGAGGACATTAACTCTCTAAAAAAGCGAGCCGAGGTATCATCTGATAACGGCCCAGGATTTAACTCTTTAATCCGGCGTAAAACCAAGGCTTCCCGGTCGGGTCGGTAAAAAGTACCTGTCTCACCCTCAGATATTTTAGTTCTAGCAACTTCCATCGCACAATCTGCACGTTGATTAATCAATTGAAGTATTTGACTATCAATTGAATCAATTGAGTCTCTTAATTCTGAAAGTGGGATTATCTTTGCCATTACTTCTACTATTAATACCTTTGTTACTCAGGAACTTAATTTCACACTAAGGCGCAGAGACACCAAGAAAACGCTTCTAATCTTTGTATCTCTGTCGCTTAGTTTGAACCATTATTTAGTAACTGTTCACCTCTCCCTTTTGGAAAGAAAGAAACCGAACGCTTACATTATTTATCCATGTGTTTTTTCAAAATCAGCCATAAATTCAACTAAAGCAGTCACACCTGCCTCTGGCATCGCATTATAAATACTGGCACGCATTCCACCCACTGCACGATGACCTTTTAAGGCTAACAGCCCTTTCTCTTTAGCAGCAGATAAAAAAGCTTTATCTAGGCTATCATCCGCCAAAACAAACGGTACATTCATACGTGAACGATCTGCGACGGCAACTGGATTGCTGTAAAAGCTAGACTGATCTATCGCAGCATATAATTTAGCGGCTTTACGTTGGTTAATCGCTTCCATTGCGGCAACACCGCCTTGTGCTTTAAGCCATTTTAGAACTAAGCCGACTAAATACCATGTGTAAGAAGCAGGTGTGTTCAGCATAGAGTCATTTTTAACTTGTTTTTCATAGTTAAAAATATCAGGCAGCCCTGTTGTTTGTGCTTTACCGATTAAATCCTCTCTAACAATCACTACCACTGCGCCTGCAGGCCCCATATTTTTCTGTGTGCCTGCGTAGATAATGCCAAATTTACTCACATCAATCTCGCGTGACAAAATATTAGAGGACATATCCGCGACTAAGGTTAAATCGCCTACCTCAGGAATCGTTTGAAACTCAACACCGTGAATAGTTTCATTCGGAGTGTAATGCAGATACGCCGCTTCTTCGTCTATATTCCAACTAGCACGATCAGGAATGCTAGTGAACTTATTATCTTCTGAACTAGCCGAAACAATCACATCACAATAGGATTTTGCACTTTTAATCGCTTTTTCAGACCAAGCACCTGTGTTGATATAACAAGCTTTGGTTTTATCGCCTAAGATATTGGCAGGAATAAAGGAAAACTGCCCTGTCGCGCCCCCTTGTAAAAATAGGATTTTATAATTATCAGGAATCGCCATTAACTCGCGTAAATCATCATGCAAATCTTTTGCAATCGACATAAATTCCGCACCACGATGGCTCATTTCCATCACCGATACGCCTGAACCTTGCCAATCTAACATTTCTGCTTGCGCTTGTTTTAAAACAGCTTCGGGTAATGTAGACGGTCCTGCACTAAAATTATAAATTTTTGACATTATTTATTCTCACCTAATAAAACTTTAATTATTCTGTTACTGGGATGTACGATGGTTCTAGGAGCGGTATTATCTCACCTATCTCGGCTTTATAACATGATATTTATACACCCTGCTCTATAGGCACTGAGATGCTGAGATAAGCTCATGTTTTACAATGCAATCATTCAAAATATCGATAATGTGGCTGGGTCGCTATTGCAAGCATCTCCTTGTCGCCTGAACTATCGCCATAAGCATAAATTTCACGGTACTCACTTAAGTTATACTGTGCTTTAATGCGTGCTACTTTTTCAGCACCATGACAATTTTTTGTGGCAAATTTCCCTGTCACCAAGCCGTCTTGCATTTCTAACTGGGTAGAAATTAGTGTGATACCTTGCTGCTCACACCACTGATTTAACCAGCTTTGCATAGAAGCGGAAACAATCACCAAGTCATGCCCCTGCTGCTGATGCCATGCTATTTTTTGCATCGCTTTAGGACGAGTTATTTTATCAATCTGTTGTACTGAGTATTCAGTCGCTATTCGCTGAAACTCTGTCTCTTGCCAATTTTTAAAAAAATAACTAATCAACTGCTGTTTTGCATGATCATTGGCAATAAGCTTTAATTTAAAGGCCATTAGTATAGGGCTTAAGACTAATAATCCTGAGTAATACTTGGGCTTGCCAACGGCATATTGGATAAAATCCACCAAGCTATCTTTACTGGTAATCGTTCCGTCAAAATCAAAAAGTGCTAGGTTCATATTAAGGGCTTGTGCAGAGTTATTCAAATATTTCCCTGATTACGTATTACAGTTCCCTTTTAAGTGCGCTACTATCATAATGTAGGTGCAGATTCATCTGCACTTTTCAGCGTTGCACGAACCATCATGCAGTGCGGATAAATCCACACCTACAATTGATACGCTCACTGTCCCACCTTAAATGAGTAGCCGCTTTATCTAAATGGGAACCGTAATATATGGCTCAGTAACAACATAATAAAGATTAAAAATAAGCTGCTTATGCAACTCGTCATTCCCGAAGTCTTTTAGCAGGAGTGACGAATTATAGCTGAGGGTTGTGGGTAATCAGGAATATTTTTCATTTTAAAGGTTCATGTAGAACGGGCAAAGAAAGCTTGCTCCATCCCCTCAAATACACTATATGCTTCACCTATCCTTAAGATTTTAGCATCATAGAAAAAGCCCTTACTTTACAGGAAATGTAGTGCGAAAAATATTTTTTTATTGCCCCCTATCCTATTGATTTAATTGAATAGCATTCAATACTCTAAATTACTGCGTCCTCTAGCCTATTGATTTACTTGGATCACATTAAATACCCTAAATTGCTAGTTGATATGTAAAGGGGACTATGTTAAATTTGACCGTTTGAACTAAATGAATGAAGGCAGTCAGGTAGAATGATAAATAAGAGTGTGTTAATGAAAAGAGATATACAGATGCTGTATAAAAGTATATTTTTTATAGGCATGCTAGCACTGGTTATTTTTCTACAGTTTAGAGTCCAACTAATGAATGGGTTTACTGTTCTTTATGGTGACCAGTATGATGCGCTGATTGTGGTGACTATCCTAGAACATTGGTGGAATGTATTTCAAGGCTTATCATCATGGACAGAAGTTGGCTATTTTCATCCGTATACTAACTCAATTGCCCAAACGGATGCCTATTTTATGATAGGTATAATATATGCCCCCTTTAGGTATATTGGTCTAGACCCCTTTATATCAACTGAGTTATCCAATATAACGATAAGAATTATTGGCTTTATATCTTTTTTTTATTTAGCTAGAAAATTCTTTTCTATTTCCTTTTTTTGGGCTTTAGTCGCTGCAGGATTATTTGTTCTTAGTAGCGGTTTAACTGCACATGGTCAAAGAATACAATTTTCAAGTATTTCTTTTGCTCCCGTATTGATTATATTAATTTGGTCTTTTGTAAATTCGATCTATAAGCAAGAACCTAAACAGCTGATGTTTTTTGGAGCGCTGTCTGGTATGTTTGTTGGAGCATGGAGCCTAACATGCTTTTATATGACTTGGTTTTTTATTTATTTTTTCGTGTTTTTTTGTATTAGCTTATTTTTTTATTTAGGTAAATCAAACTTATTGGATTTAACAAATAGAATAATACAATATAAATACCAACTACTTTTTGTACTTTTTATAACGCTCATTTCATTTTACCCTCTATTATCTGTTTATTTACCAAAATCTAATGAAACAGGAATGCGTACATACGCGAGTGTGCATCTGCATACAGTCCCTATAGAGGGTATCATTCAAACAGGAAAAGATAATTTTTTATTTGGAAGAATATATAATAATTTATTAAATTTTTTATTTCCTAACTATAAGGTGTCCGGTGAATATTATAATACTGGTATTTCTCCAATATTATTTTTTATTTTTATAGGCGGCTTATATGTAATTTTTAAAAATACACAAAAAAATATCTTATTACGTTCATTGGCACTATCGACATTAATCACTTGGTTTTGTACATTAAATTTATTTGGCTATAGTCTTTGGTATGTTATATATTCAATATTTCCAGGCGCAAAAGCTTTAAATGTTGTCTCGGCATATCAAATTTTTCTATCAATTCCTGTCATATTAATCGCTATAAAATACCTATCATCTATTGATTTACCAAAAGTTATTGTGTCTCTACTGGTTATATTATTATTTGTTGAGGAATTAAATTCTGGTTATATTACACTTAAACGTAATGATGAAATCAGTAGGTTTGCCAACTTTACTCCCCCTCCAAAAGAATGCGAATCCTTTTATGTGAGTGGGTGGCAGAATCAGGCTACTTATACACCTATGACTGCATGGATTAATCAATATTATGCACATAATGTAACGGCAATGATCATATCCGTTAAGCACAATATCCCAACCATAAATGGCATTGCTTCATTTAATCCGCCTGACTGGAATTTTGGTGACCCTAACAATGCTGATTACAGAGCTAGAGTTAAAGTATATATAAAAAAACACCAGTTAAATAATGTATGTCGTTTAAACTTAAATGCACATGAATGGGTTACAAATGAAATTATTTAAAAACTTATTTACTATATTATTGATGGCATAAGGAGTATTATGCAAATAAAAATTTTAATTATTATTCCGGCCTATAATGAAGAAGAAAGTATTAAAGGCGTAATTTTAGACTTACAAAAGTCTAATAAAGCATATGATATTATTATTATCAATGATGGTTCAATAGATAAAACAAGTGAAATAGCTAGAAAAGAAAAGAATGTCATTGTCATTGACTTACCTAGCAATGTTGGAATTGGGGGTGCCGTTCAAACGGGCTTTATTTATGCTTATCGTCACAATTATGATATTGCCGTACAATTTGATGGTGATGGACAGCATGCCGCAAATGAAATTTCTAAAATTATTGCTCCCATTAAAGCCAAAAAGGCTGACTGTGTGATTGGCTCACGGTTTTTGAATAATAAAAAAGGATTTCAATCCACACTTATTAGACGCATAGGCATTAAAATTTTTGAATATGTCAATTCGATTCTTATTAAACAAAAAATAACAGATAATACCTCAG
>WTCN01000254.1 GCA_013138555.1 Methyloprofundus sp.
GGGCACGAAAAAGCCCTTTGCCCATCCTACACATCTCTTTTCTCATGATGACTATGAGAGATAAATCTGTTCGCCTAAAAGGCGAAGGTTTTAATCCTATGAATGGAAAATAAATTGCCTACTCACCTAAAACTGAGTTATTCTATATTCCAGGGAATAACCTGTATATGGATTACGAGCCGTTTGAGGTCTCTTATACTGCCGGACAGCCCTATGTCGGTGCAACCTTGAGCATGCGCCTTTCAGGTAAAGATGCCCAAACAGGGCTTGCCTATAAAAATAATGATCCACGTAAAACTCATTTAGGTTTCTTTAGTCCCTGGGATGCAAAACAAGGCAAGATCATCTGGTCAAAATCAGAGCCATTTTCTGTCTGGTCAGGGGCTTTGGCGACAGCGGGAGATATTGTTTTTTATGGGACATTAGAGGGCTATTTAAAAGCCGTCGATGCAAAAACAGGGAAAGAACTTTATCGCTTTAAAACACCCTCTGGCATTATTGGGAATGTAAATACCTGGCGTTTTCAAGGTAAGCAATATGTTGGTGTCCTATCGGGTATTGGTGGCTGGGCTGGTATAGGGATTGCTACAGGTGCAGAAGGCAATAATGACGGCTTAGGTGCTGTCGGCGCTTATAGAAGTCTAGGTAGTTTTACCAAATTAGGGGGAGTGTTTTCAGTGTTTACTTTACCTGATACTCAATAATCACAAGTTAACGAAGCCCCGGTTTTTATAAATTTTTATAACTATTTGATCAAGGTAGGCTACAAAAATTGGGGCTTCTTTTTTAGTTGTTTTATAAATAATACTGAGGATAAAATAATTTTACAGTTACTTTTATATTTTTTTCTTAGCCTCTAACACCTGCGTAAATATACGCTCCATATCATCTAACATCGCCTCACGAGAAAAGTTTTTCTGAGCATGCTCCGCCGCTTTAACAGCCATTTTGCTACGTAAATCGGGGTTATTTATTAAAGTTTGCAGTGCAGCCGTTAGTTCATCTACTTTCTCAGGCGTAACCACTAAAGCGGTTTCTTCTGGAATAATGGCTTCATCAATACTGCCTATTAAAGTCGTAACAGTGGGAATTCCGCAGCATTGTGCCTGCATGATCGACTGAGGGACACCTTCATTAGCATAAGAAGGCAAACAGAAAATATCCATTGCCTGTAGGTATTGTTCAACCTTATTTTGCCGCCCGGCAAAGACAACATGCTGCTTAATATTTAGCTCCTCTACTTGTTGCTGTAAGGCATCCCATTGCGGGCCATCGCCTACAATCAGAAGTTGCAGAGCATTTTTATCAGTGAGTTGTGCAAAAGCATCGAGTAGATATCGGTGTCCTTTCCAGCTACGTAATGTTGCGACAATACCGATGATAATTTTATCTTCTGCCAGGCCTAATGCCTGCCTCGCCAGATTTTTGTCCCCAGGCTTGAATCGACTTAGATCGACACCTGTTCTTACAGAGGTGAGTTGCTCGGCGGGAAAATCATTATTCTCAATCAGGCTTTGTTTTAATTTTATGCCGGTTGTAACGATATGGTCACTGGCAATGGTATACAACCAGTGGCTAGTGAGTCTTTTTGATACCCGTCTGGAAATATGCCGTGTTCTCACTATGCTAGGGCGTTGGGGCAGCCACTGCGATGCCAGTGTGGTTATCCACGAATCGGTAGAGCTGTGGGTATTAATAATATCTGGTTGGTTAGCTATGATCCATTGGCGCATTTGCAAAATGGCTTTAAAGGATTTTTTTGCAATCGGCATACTTACCACCTCTAAACCACGTTGTTTTGCCATAGCGTAGATTTCTGCCTGAGGTGGGCAAATTAACTGTACTTCATGGCCACGCTCCAGTAAGCCACAGGCTTCATCAAGGATGCGTAATTCTTGTCCGCCAAAACCTAAAGAAGCTTCTGTATGGATAATTTTCATAGTGATAGTATTTTTTTGTAAAGGTCAGCTATTTGTGCTGTTTGATGTGCTAAATTAAACTTTTCTGCCAATTGTCGTGCTTTGTTTCCCATCTCAGCGGCTAAGGCTGGGTCAGTTAGTTTTATCATTGCCTGTGTCAGTTGCTGAGTATCATAGGTGTCACAGACATAGCCCTGTTCGCCAGATTGAATAACTTCGGCGGCACCTGAATGTGTGGATGTAATCACAGGGATACCACAGGCGAGTGCTTCCAGAACAACATTAGGAAAAGGGTCATATAAGGTAGGGAAGATAAAAGCATCGGCCATTGCATAGTAGGGTGCTAATTCCTGCATAGCCCCTAAAAAAATAACACGATCAGTCAGCTGAAGTTGACTGGCTACTTTTTTATATTTATTAATTCTTTTATCATGGCCGATAACAACTAAGCGCGCATCATTGTCACTTAAAGCTGCCAGGCTGGTAATCGCGGCTAATAAGCCTTTGCGTTCAAAACCAGAGCCGACAAATAAAAATACAGGAGCATGCGTCGGGATAGAGAGTTTGTTGCGTATCGAGTCCCGTTCCAGCTTATGTTTAGGGTGGAAATAATCAATATCAACACCATTATAGATAACGTGTAGTTTATCTTTAATCGCTGGAAAATAATGACTTATCTCATTTTTAACCATATTCGAATTACAAATAACAACACGTAATTGAGGACTGGTAAACAACTGCTTTTCTGCAAATAAATTATATAAATGGTAAAGATTTAGATAGTCCAGATATTTAATGGGCCAGGGCTTTAAATGATTTTTGTGTTGCAACCAGATACGATGAACACCGTCACCTGCACGATAAATATCGCAACAAGCGATACGTTCATGACTTTGTACCAGATCAACGTCTAATTGTTTTATGATGCGACAGGCTTGACGACTAAAACTAAAATTGCGCCAGGTTCGACCTATATAAAAAGGTTTGCAGGAATGCAGTTGAATATTATCTGTTTGTTGCCATTTTCTTGCAATTAAGTGAATACTGAGCTGATTATCACTGTTTAATTGCTTTAACATATTACTCAGGAATCTCTCGGCACCGCCATGAGGGCTATATTTCTGTCTGATTAGTGCAATTTTCACGAAACGTTGGCATCCAGTAAGTTATCAATTGATTGTATGACTTGATCTGCGGAGATCATCTGTAAACAATCGCTAATTTTTCCACCCCCACAGCCATCCTGATTACAAGGTCTACAACTTATCGGGTGAGTCACGACACGGTGATCAACCCCCCAGGGGTGCCAGTTTATATCATTACTGGGACCAAATAAAACCACACAAGGGGTATTAACAGCTGCAGAAATATGCATTGCAACAGAGTCTAAACCTAACAGACATTTAGCATGTGTTGTGAGTTCAACAAGCTGTTTCAGGGGTAATTGGCCTGCCAGGTTTATGGCTGTACTTTTCCCACCCGATAAAATTTGCTCAACAAGATCAACTTCTTTCTGGTCTGGTCCGGAAATAGCAACAATTTTGTGCCCTTTCAGACTAAGTTGCTCAATAACTGTTTTAAAACTTTCTACATTCCAGCCTTTAAACATCCACCTTGAAGCCGGGTGAATGACGATATATTGTTGTTTTTCTAAACCATGATTGGCTAATAATTGCGCAATGGTCTGTTCAGCCTGATGCCCAGCATATATTCTCAAGGCTTTATTGTCTGCATCAGGATATAGCCCCAGTCGTCTTAATGCATCAAGATGGATTTCAACCTGGTGTCGCTCGGTTTTGGGTATTTTAACAATATGAGTAAAACTTTTACGCCAGAATTTACCATGTTTGTGCGCATAATCCTGAGAAACACTGTATTTAGGATTTAATAGCCTCACTAATAAAGCACCATATTGCCATTTCTCCGTATAATTAATCATTAACTGATATTGTCTGGCTTTAAGTGCTTTAATCAGTTGAGATGTTTGCTTCAGTAATGTTTTATTATTTTTTTTCCAGCGTCTATCAATCACAAAAATATGATTAATATCCTTGTTTTCCGTCAGTATTTCCTGAGTTTCAGCATAAACGAGTACATCAATCTGCAAGTGAGGATATTTCTTCTTGAGTGTTGCTATCACAGGGGTAATCATTAATACGTCCCCCAGATGTTGTAACTTGGTGATTAAAACATGATTAATAGTAGAGAAATCAACACTATCCTTCAGGTAGCTTTTTTGCATCATTTATTTACTCATATAGCTTAATTTTAACTGACGATAATAGGTTTCTTCGGCTTTGCTCAGCGCAGCTATAAAACCCTCGTTCCCATCCAGAAAGCCAGCACGAAAAATATAAGCGTGGAAAAATGTCCAGCCAGCTTTGACTAAAGCCTTAGCTAAACTACTTTGCTTACCTTGCTGATGCGCTTTTATTGCAGCTGCTGTCGAATATTTATCATTTTTTACTAAAACCTGCTCCAGACTGGTGTAGCTATAATGTAATAAAGGGGTCTTGAGTCGACCGACAGCGCCATCGACTAAAACTCGCTCATGCACTATATCATGACTAAATTTAGCATTTTTACGTAAAAATAAGCGCAATACGTAGTCAGGCCACCAGCCTCCATGACGCATTTCTTTGCCTAGAAAATAGGCTAATCTTGGTATTTTATAGGCAATATGGCTACCGGTTCTAGTCGCTAGTTGAATTTGCTGTTTTAATTCAGCTGTCACTCTCTCGTCAGCATCAATAGAAAGCACCCATTCCTCGGTCGCTTGTTGCAATGCCAGGTTTTTTTGGTAACCGAATCCCTGCCAATCATTATTAATCAGGATATTATTAGTATATTCCCGACAAATATCCAGTGTATTATCCGTGCTCCCCGAGTCAACGATAATAATTTCATCGGCCCAAGATACTGACTCTAAGCAATCGCGAATTAAATCCTGCTCATCTTTGGTGATAATAATAACACTGAGTTTTATTTCTTGCATAATGAACTTTTTTTAGCGGTTTTTGTTCTTTATAGCAATTTTACAGTAGTTGCGCATCTTTATTTTTAAACTGTAGAGGAGAAAAAGAGGACATCTTTCATGTTTAGTTCAAAGTAATTGACACTTTTTGCTCCTCCTTTAAGTAGAAATATATTTTCGTAGGAGAGACTTTAGTCGCGACAGGGCGTTTAAGCTTCGCGGCTAAAGCCCCTCCTACAACTAAAATAATGCATTGCACTACCTTAAATCGTGAGTGATATAATTTAGCTACCGGGCTTCTGATTAAAGTGTAAACTGGAGAATGAAGGATGCCGCATGAATAAACTAATGTTAAAATCACGCTCTATTTTTATATAAGGTCAAGGCTATAAATGAGTACTATTTCAGTAGTGATCCCTGCCAAGGATGAGCAAGAAAATATTCAACCACTGGTTGATGAAATATATACCGCCTTGGCTGAGCAGCAAAATTTTGAAATTATTTATATTGATGATGGCAGTAGCGATGGTACATTTGAAGAAGTTGTCCGTTTAAAAAATGAGGGACGTAGTGAGCTGAGAGTATTAAGGCATGCACACAGTGTGGGTCAAAGCACTGCAGTTTATTCGGGAATAAAAGCGGCTAAAGGAGAGCTTATTGTTACCCAGGATGCCGATGGACAAAATGATCCGGCAGATATTCCTGCCATGCTAGTTAAAGCCCAGCAGTTTAATACTGGCGAACATTTTTGTATTGCGGGGTATCGTAAAAACCGTAAAGATACTTCCTGGTATCGCTTTCAGTCTCGTTTCGCCAATAAAGTCCGCGCTAGTTTACTGGGTGATGGTACACCTGATACTGGTTGTGGCTTGAAAGTATTTCCTAAAGCGACCTTTCTACAGCTGCCTTACTTTGATCATATGCACCGCTTTATTCCGGCTTTAATTTGTCGTTTACAAGGCGAAATTGTTGTCGCTGAAGTTCACCATCGAGATCGCCTGGCAGGTGTGTCTAAATATAATCTATGGAACCGCTTATGGGTGGGTATTGTCGATATGCTTGGAGTCATGTGGCTACAGCGACGGGCAAAACATACTGACATTATAGAGCAAGCTTAATGAGCTTTTTCCTATGTTCCGTGCCACTGTCATGAAGTTCAGCCCATTTTGCAATGTCGTTTGTAGGGTGGGCAGGCTTTTTTGCCCACCGTTATACACTTATGTTTATATATGTTTTCCAATAAAGCCTTGCTGAAAGGCTTATTAACTCTATCCAGCATGGTGCTACTGGGTTTACTGATTAACTTTGTGTTATCAGCCACTGATTTCAATCAGGCCTGGATTGATAGTCAAGTCAAAAATCAAGGTATCACTGGGATTTTATATTTTATCTTACTTTGCATGCTTACCACAGCATCTGGTCTACCACGACAATTAGCCGCATTTTTAGGAGGCTATGCTTTTGGTGTGCTTAATGGCGCGCTATTAGCAACACTCGGTGCAACCTTTGGCTGTATTTTAACTTTCTACTTTGCACGCATTTTAGCAAGGTCAATGATCAAAAAAAGATTCCCTAACAAAGTAAATGGCATCAATCGTTTTTTACATCATCATGCTTTTACAAAAACCATTATTATTCGTTTATTACCGATAGGCAGCAATTTGATAACGAATCTGGTTGTCGGTGTTACTCACGCCAAAGCGAGTCATTTCATTGCCGGCTCTTTTATTGGCTATTTACCGCAAATGATTATTTTTGCCATTGCGGGTAGTGGTGTCGAAGTCTTATCTTTTTGGAAAATTGCTTTAAGTGCTGTGCTGTTTATTGTCTCCTCTTTACTCAGTGCGCGATTATATCGTCAATACAAAATGGATAAGCAAACTCGTGAATCTTTAGCGACGTAGGGATATTGCATAACAATAAAATAATGAGATTAATGTGTCGATAAATATAGCTTATTGGTTTGATTTAAACCGTTTCAAGTCAGGTAATGACCCTCAGTTTAATCTGGTATGGTTACTTATTTTTGCACTCACTATCATTTTTATCGGCTTAGGTTTACGCGAGCCATGGCCTGCCGATGAACCGCGCTTTGCTCAGGTTGCCAGAGAAATGGTTGAAACGGGGCAATGGTTTTTCCCGATGCGCGGAGGAGAACTTTATCCTGATAAACCGCCTGTTTTTATGTGGTGTATTGCCTTTTTTTACTGGCTTTCTGGCTCAATAAAAATTTCATTTTTATTGCCTTCAGCAATTTGTTCACTGCTCACTACTTTTCTAGTCTACGATCTTGGTCGTCGTTTTTGGTCTCCTCAAGTTGGCTGGCGCGCTGCAATCTTATTGCTGTTAACGATTCAATTTACCTTACAGGCAAAAACGGCACAAATTGATGCGGTCTTGTGTTGCTGGACGACGATTGGCTGTTATGGATTATTAAGACATTTATTATCAGACGGTCACTGGCGCTGGTATTTTATTGGCTGTTTTTTTATGGGCATAGGCGTTATCACTAAAGGCGTTGGCTTTTTGCCAATTTTGATGTTGATACCCTATGTTATGCTAAGGATATTTCAGCCAAAAGAGCATGAGATTCAAGGTAGCTGGCAATGGGCAGCGGGTGTTCTCGCCTTACTGGCGGCTGTTTTACTATGGTTTATTCCTATGCTAATATTAGTTGAACAGTCTAATAACCCTTTATTTGAACAGTATCGAGATAATATTTTATTCAAACAGACGGCAACACGCTATGCTAACCCCTGGCATCATATCAAGCCATTCTGGTACTACCTTGTTTCAGTCATTCCGCTCTTCTGGTTGCCGATAAGTTTAATGCTGCCCTGGCTATTTAAGCATTGGAAAAAGGGTGTGATTAAAAGTGTGTGGATCTGCTAAAATTATATTATTTGCATTGACATAATTTATGAAACCTAGTGAAGACCAAGAATTGATGCGCCGCCTTAATCAACATCCTAAATTACGTGATAGATTAGAGTCCTTACTTAATGTTGTTGAAAATGTAGACGGAGACTGTACT
>WTCN01000246.1 GCA_013138555.1 Methyloprofundus sp.
ATAAAAACAAAGAGCGTGTTGCTAAATTATTACGCTTTGCTTCAACTCATACAGATACCGATGCACAAGATGTTTCTTTTGAAGATTACATCTCACGTATGAAAGAAGACCAGGATAAAATTTACTATGTCACGGCAGATAGCTTTACTGCGGCTAAAAATAGCCCGCATTTAGAAATCTTCCGTAAAAAAGGCATTGAAGTCTTATTATTATCTGACCGTGTTGATGAATGGTTAGTCTCTAACCTGAATGACTTTGATGGCAAAGTGCTGCACTCCGTTGCTAAAGGTCAGTTAGATTTAGATAAATTTGATACTGAAGAAGATAAAAAAGAGCAAGAAGAAGCGTCAAAAGATTTTGAGTCTGTTATTACGCAGATTAAAGAAGTATTGACAGATAAAGTAAGCGAAGTACGCTTAAGTCATCGTTTGACTGCCTCTCCTTCATGTCTGGTTTCTGAGCAAGATGCGATGAGCTTGAACATGGAGCGCATCATGAAAGAAGCGGGCCAGGATATGAGCATGATGGGCATGGGCGGTAGCAAACCGGTATTTGAAATCAACCCGGATCATGCTTTAGTGACGCGACTAAAAGAAGAGCAGGATGACGAGCGTTTTGCTGATTTAACACGTATCCTGTTTGATCAGGCTATTTTAAGTGAAGGGGGTCAGCTAGATGATCCAGCTGATTTTGTACATAACTTAAATGGATTATTGCAAGGCTTGTTAAAATAAGTCACTAGCTTTACATGTTTTGAAAAAGACCGCTATCGCGGTCTTTTTTTTGCCTGGAGAAAACTTGAATTGTGAGGCTTAAGTAGTCTGAGGCATCAAGAGTAAAATATACGCTGAGTTATTGGCCGGGACCTCGTTGTCTAGTGGGAATATGGGAAGTGCTTTACATGAGTGTTAACAGTTCATCTAAAATTGTACCGTTACTTGCCAGAATATTTTTAGGAAATACGCCAGTATTGCCTTTGAAATCTGTTACTGTTCCACCTGCCTCAAGTACGATTAATGCACCTGCTGCGACATCATATAAATTCAACTCTTGTTCCCAGAAGGCATCAACCTGGCCATCGGCGACTAGGCATAAGTCCATTGCAGCCGAGCCAAAACGGCGTTGCCCAGTGGTTCGCTGTGCAATTTTGCAAAAGCGCTCAAGATTATTTTCTTGCAGATAAGAGCGTAAGCAGGCAAATCCTGTCGCAATCATGGAATTGCCTAAGTCAGTTTCATCGGAAACACTGATTTTTTGGCCGTTTTTAAAGGCCCCGTGGCCTTTTTTTGCGCAGTAATAATCATTCAATGCCGGCGCGTAAACCGCGCCGAAAATCAGCTCATTATTAATTTCCAGAGCGACGCTGATAGACCAGAAGTATTGACCTTTAGCAAAAGAATGGGTGCCATCAATTGGATCGACAATCCAGCGCTGAGCTTGATTTTCGCTTTGGCCACTTTCTTCCCCCCAGAAGCCATATTCAGGGTAGTGCTGAGCCAGTGCCTGTTTTAAAAAATTTTCTACTGCTACATCAGCGGCAGTGACAAAGTCGCGTGGTTTTTTTTGTGAAATTTCTAGGTTCTGTAGGTCGTTGAACTGATTTAAGGCAATACCTCCGGCTTCGCGGATGATGGTTTCAAGCGTGTTTAGTGATACTGGCATTTTATAGGTTCTCGTTTCTGTAGTAATGTGGCTATTTAAGAGAGTAGTATAAGGGGAGTAGGCTTTAGCCTACAAGTAACACTGATGTAATTATTCGGTCATGAGTGACTAAAATAAAAACAAAGAGAAGGCTATTGTATCTGGCTCTTGTATCATTATTGTATGGCTGAAATCGAATTCAATAGACGAGTCTTCTGATAGTTTGGTATAATCTTAAGGCTTTCCATGCGTATTTATTGTATGGATAAACCTTATATATTTATCTTTAGGAGAAAACTGGATGGCAATTAAAGTTGCAATTAATGGTTATGGCCGTATTGGTCGTAATGTTGTGCGTGCTGTGTATGAAGCAAATCGTACAGGTGAAGTTGAAATTGTTGCAATCAATGATTTAGGCGATGCAGAAACCAATGCACATTTAACGCAATATGATACTGTGCATGGAAAATTTCCTTTTGATGTCAGCGTTGAAGGGGATTTTATTGTTATTAATGGCGATAAAATCAGAGTATTGGCGGAAAGAGATCCTGCAAAGCTTCCGTGGGCTGAATTAGGTGTTGATGTTGTCCATGAGTGTACGGGTTTTTTTGCGACTAAAGAAAAAGCTTCTGCGCATTTAGCGGCAGGTGCTAAAAAAGTCATTATTTCTGCACCTGGCGGGAAAGATGTCGATGCAACGATTGTTTATGGTGTTAACCATGATATTTTAAAAGCATCTGATACGGTTATTTCTAATGCGTCTTGTACGACAAACTGTCTTGCGCCATTAGTTAAGCCATTGATTGATGGTATCGGCATTGAAAGTGGTTTAATGACCACCATTCATTCATACACGAATGATCAAGTGTTGACCGATGTCTATCACCCGGATTTACGTCGTGCGCGTTCAGCGACTCAGTCTATGATTCCTACAAAAACAGGTGCGGCGGCTGCGGTAGGTCTGGTATTGCCTGAAATGGCGGGTAAACTTGATGGCTTTGCGATGCGTGTACCTACGATTAATGTATCAGTGGTTGATTTAACCTTTGTTGCTTCCAGAGAAACGACAAAAGAAGAAATTGATCAGTTATTGGTCGCAGCATCAGAAGGTCCATTAAAGGGCGTGTTAAACATTAATACCAAGCCTTTAGTCTCAATGGACTTTAACCATGATCCTGCTTCATCAACTTATGAAGCAAGCTTAACTAAAGTGACTGATGGAACATTAGTGAAAGTACTTGCGTGGTACGATAACGAATGGGGCTTTTCAAACCGTATGATAGATACAACGGTTGCCTTGATGAACGCAAAATAAGCACCATTGTTAATGCGGTGCAGGGCGGGCTTTAGTCCGCCTGCACAATCGCCGTTTAGTCTGGCGGATTTTATCCGCCTTACGCTAGGTAGATTATTCAACTGTTTTTAATGGTTGGATCCTTGTATTGTTTAGATAACTTAATAGCCACCCTATTTTTATATGCCTGAAATCAGAAGAACGAAAATATTAGCAACCCTTGGACCTGCGACGGATAAGCCCGGAGTATTAGAAAAACTGTTTTATGCTGGAGTTGATGTAGTACGTTTAAATTTCTCTCACGGCAGTGCTCAAGATCATATTGATCGTGCGGACCATGTTCGTGCCTTGTCAAAAAAAACAGGTCGTAGAGTCGGGATTCTAGCTGACTTGCAAGGGCCAAAAATTCGTATTGCGCGTTTTGAAGAGACAAAAGTCTGGCTAGATGAAGGGCAGGATTTTTCTTTAGATATTAATCTGGATGAAAATGTAGGTGATAATACTCAGGTGGGTATTACTTACGAAGCATTAGCGCATGAAGTGAAGCTGGGAAGTCGTCTATTGCTTGATGATGGCCGAGTTGTGCTGGATGTTGTTAATGTAGTTAATGGGCGTATCAACTGTACCGTTGTAGTCGGTGGTAATTTGTCCAATAATAAAGGCATTAATCTATTGGGTGGCGGGCTGTCGGCAGCGGCACTAACAGACAAAGATAAAGAAGATATTCTAACGGTTGGTAAGATTCAGGCTGATTTTGTTGCCGTCTCTTTTCCGCGTTGTGCCGATGACTTGCACTTGGCACGTAAATTACTGGCAGATGTTGATTGTTATCCAGGGATCGTTGCCAAGGTTGAACGAGCTGAAGCCATGCAAAAAGAGGTTATGGATGAAATCATTCTTGCTTCTGATGTCATTATGGTGGCGCGTGGAGATTTGGGGGTAGAAATTGGCGATGCTAACTTGCCTGCTGCACAGAAGCTGCTTATTAGCCGTTCACGAGAATTAGACCGAGCTGTTATTACTGCAACACAAATGATGGAGTCGATGATTGAAAATCCGATTCCAACGCGTGCCGAAGTTTTTGATGTCGCGAATGCGGTACTGGATGGGACTGATGCGATTATGCTTTCAGCAGAAACTGCTGCAGGTAGATACCCTGTGCAGACAGTTGAGGCAATGGTGCGCATCTGTCTGGAAACAGATAAGCAACGAGCTGCTAGAACCTCTAAGCATCGAGTTAATGAGCGTTTTGATCGTACTGATGAAGCGATTGCCATGGCAGCGATGTATCTGGCGAATCATTCGGATGTGCAAGGTCTGGTGTCTCTAACGGAGTCAGGCGCCACACCTTTATGGATGTCGCGTATTAGATCAGGGCGGCCTATTTTTGCCTTTAGTAGTCATGAGGCTACCTTAGGTAGGGTGACTTTGTATCGTGGCGTTATTCCTATTTATTTTGAGCTAAAAGATCAAAGTCATGAGCAGTTGAATAGGGAAGTCATTGAACTGTTGAAAAAATTCAATTATGCGGACAAGGGAGATACCTTTATTATTACTAAAGGTGATCTAACCGGGCAGGAAGGTGGCACAAATGCGCTTAAAGTTGTTACTGTCGGGGAAGGCTTGATTCCTGGCTAGAAAGCTTGTTTGTAAGCTGAGTTAGATTTTGTTGCACAATAAAATCTAACTCGCCCCGTATTTGGTAGCGTATGGAGCAGGATAAAAACCATAAATATTATAAGTTATTAATATTTAAATGTATTCCCGACTGTATGATACAATAGATGGATGCGTATAATTTTATTATGCATCAACATTATAATAATCATTTATATAAGGTGAGATCTAAGATGAGTTCATTGAAAAAATTAGTATTGGCTGTTTGCGTTAGCACTGCAATGCTGGCTGCAGCTCCTGTTGCAATTGCAAAGCCAGGTAAAATAGCAAACCAGACTCAGGAAGGGGTTAAGCAGTCACTTTTAGATACGATTGCTGTTGCAGAGGAAACATTGGCAGCAATGAAAAGCGGTGTTGAAAAAGATACTGTGATGGCTCTTCTTAAGAAAACTAAACAGACAGCTAAAACAATTGAAAGCTCTGTAGTATTAGCCGATCGTGATAGAGCGCTGGCAAAAGTTAAAAAATCTCGTTCAGCCTACAAAAAAGATCAACATGCAAAAGCTGAAGAATTGATGGGGCAAGCAGTTGAACGTTTTATTAAAGTTAATGAGAAATACCATAACTTCTAAAGAATTTATTGCTGATGGTGATGTGATTTAAATTACCAAATCAATACAAGGCTCATTGCTGATAAGGCAATGGGCCTTTTTTATGTCAAGAGATCTACTCTAAAAATAGTGTTTTATTGGCTCCCTTCAGTTTACACTTTTGCGGAAGCAGGGTCTTCAGCCCCGCATAGGATAGAGAGGGGCTGAAGATCCCGCTTCCAATCTAGTCTGGTGCGAGCTTGGAAAAGTGTAAACTACTTTTAAGGATATATGAAGGATGCCGTATTATCTTAGAAAATATTTATGAAAACTTATCAAAAAATAATTTTTATTTGTGCATTATGTCTCTGTCAGTCGAGTATGGCGAGTGAGAAAACTCTTATCCGCCTAGGTGTGCTGGCATATGGTACTGTTAACTGGGAGTTATTAGCAATGAAGCAGGCTCAGTTAATGGAGACTGAGGATTACCGTTTGCAGGTCATGAAAAAGGCAAACCCGCAGGCAGGAAAGATTGCTTTGCAATCAGGTGCTGTGGATATGATAGTTGCGGACTGGATCTGGGTGTCACGGCAGCGAGCATTAGGAAAAGACTATGTGTTTTATCCTTATTCGAATACCACGGGGGCATTGGTGCTTGCAAAGGAGAGTGGTATTAAGGATTTAGCAGGTCTAAAAGATAAAAAGCTAGCGATAGCGGGTGGAGAGCTGGATAAAAATAGTTTATTGCTACATGCTTTAATGCAAAAGCAAGGCTTAGGAAAAGTGTTTGCGAGTGTAGAAAAGGTATATGGTGCCCCCCCTTTATTAAGTCAGCAAATGATTCATAAACGTGTTGATGCTTTATTGACTTATTGGCATTACGCGGCTCGTATGGAAGCTGAGGGGTATAGAGTGCTAATGACGGGTAATGATATTTTGCAGGGCTTAGGAATACAGGTGAAGGTGCCGAGTATTGGTTATGTATTTGATAGGGCGTGGGCAACGAATCATAAACCTGCAATACAGGCTTTTTTACACCAGACTAGGCAGGCCAAAGATCTTTTATGTGCTGATGCTGCTGCATGGCAAGGTGTGCAATCTTTAGTGCGTGCAGAAACAGAGCAGGTTAGTCAATTATTGCGCCAACGTTATTGTGATGGGCGGGTGTTGAGCTGGGGAAAGAAGGAGCAACAGGCTGCCGCACAGATTTATAAGTATTTAAAAGCAATCAGTCAGAAGCGATTGACGGGGGAAGCTGAAACATTACAGGCTGGAAGTTTTTGGGAGTGAAAGGTAATAGGCTATCAGCTTAAGGTGGAGCGTCGATAGGTGCATTCCCACGCGCGGAGCCTCACTGCCTTAAGTTAAGCCTATTTTACAATGTAGGATGGGCAAAGGAGCTTTATCCCGTGCCCATCATAGCGATGTGATGGGCACGCT
>WTCN01000324.1 GCA_013138555.1 Methyloprofundus sp.
TTTCTCTCTATGAAAATTTTAGATTTCTCTACGATCGCACGCTCTTTTTTAAAGACTCTATTCATCATCATATCAATATCATTCATTATATACTCACCAAAGTTCGTATTATGGCTATCAGCTTAAGGTGAGACAACACCAGAGCTATAAAAATACCTGCGGATAATGACAAATTGTAATTTAACCTTAATTAAGATAGTTTTTTTGATGTCAATATCATAGCTTCGACGCAACGTGCCGGAAATTAACCTTCCTGGCACATGCATGTATAAATATTTAGGGGCGCTAACGACTGTTCCGCACTTATTTGACGACTAACACTCTGACCCATTATCCATAAAAAAAGAACTCCTGCATATCTTTTTGCGCCAAAAGAATACCCTACCCAATATAATTTCAGTAAACCGTGTAGCCTTTAAAACGATAACTAATACCCTGAACATTAAGTATTTATCAACTCTTAAAAGAAACCATTGCAAAAGGAAGCCTCATATCCTCTTTAAATTCCAGGCCAGCTTCTTTGATATCTTCATCACCCTCAACATAATACCAGTTAACACTAAATTTTTTATTTTTAAAAAATTAGAGAATTTATTGGGTGCATTTCTGTTACTTACAAAACCTACTTTGTAATAATTGTAAAGAAAAACGGTATCTTTCAATAATACAGTGAATTTTGTGCATAATCGTAGCGGATGCAGGATGTGACTTTTCCCTTGTAGTGCCTTGTAACTCCATATACCAAATCCTGCATTAAGACCTAAGATGCTGCACCGAATGTTATTGTCACCACCTCGACTGTACCAGACAATGAAAAGTTAATTTATGAATAAATCACATACTGGTTTTTATTATTTCTCTTGGCCTGACAAAGCGCTTTAGCCACATGACAAAGCAACTCTTCTGCTGTTTTAGGGTCGCCGGAATGAATATCAGAAACCCCGAGACTCAAGGTCAGTAAAAAAGAACCGACTTCTGCGCTACCCGTTTCAAACTTAAGCTGGGCTATATTTTTTCTTATCTTCTCTGCAACAATAGCAGCATCATATACTCTGGTATTAGGTAAAATTACCAGAAACTCTTCACCACTATAGCGCCCAAATATATCAACTTCTCTAATAGAGCTCTGAATCATTTCAGCAATCGTTTTGAGTGCAAAATCTCCTACCTGAGGCCCGTAACGCATATTTATACTTTTAAAATCATCAATATTAATCAGTATACAACTCACACAGGATAAATATCGTTCACTTCTCAAAAACTCTATTTCTAATGCTTCTAAGATATAGTAGCGGTTATAACACCCCGTTAAATAATCGGTAACAGATATTTTATATAACTGTTTTTTTTTGTTTTCAATTTCTGAGTTAGCATCAAACCGCTTTCCCTGACTATTATCATCAATTTTTGCCAGTTCTGAATGTTTATTGAGCAACGATTGATATGCAGTGAGTAATTGAACATATCCCATCCGCTGCTGCTCTTCTCTAATCAAATCTTGACTCTCTATGATTGCACACTCTTTTTTAAGTACTCTTTTCATCATGCCATATATTCAGTTATATTCATCATTTCATACACATTACTTAGCTCGCGATACACTATCTGTCTTACGTTGATAAGCAAACTATCGTTTAATTATTAAATTTCTTGCTTGTTATAAAAGTATAGTCAACTTATCGAATACTTGCTTACAATCACTTACCCAATTGCTCCTCTCTGCTAAAAGGACTGCTAATAAAAAGCAAGGCAACGAGCTTAACACACAGGACACCCAGTAATTTAGCAATGCAGGGGAAGGCGCGTGGAGGGGAGTAGGCTTTAGCCTTACATGAATATAAGCATTCGTTATATCAATCAGCGGGTATGAAGCTCTGCGCAATACAAGAGAGCAGAGTATAATTGCAATATATTCTTAATAATACGGTGTCCCCATGAAACTACTGATACGCAACCTCACCCGCAATACCACAGAGGCAGAGCTTAAAGCCCTTTTTGAACCCTTTGGTACAGTACAGTCCTGCTCGCTGGTACTAGACAAAGACACGGGTATATCCAAGGGCTTTGGCTTTGTCGAGATGCCCAGGATCGGTGAAGCGAAGGCTGCAATGAAAAACCTTAACGGTAAGGATGTTGCCAATAGTAAAATCCGCGTTAAAAAAGCTGAACAAAAAGTGACTAAAAGCAATACTGATGCGGCCGAATCAAATGAGTAAAGAGCGTGTTCAGGACCCACTACATGGTATAACCCTGAAGGCGATTGTGACTCAGTTAGTTGAGGAATATGGCTGGGATGAACTGGGTAGTCGTATCACGATTAAATGCTTCACCAATGATCCCAGTATTTCCTCTAGTTTAAAATTCTTGCGTAAAACTCCCTGGGCGAGGCAAAAAGTCGAGGAACTCTATTTAAATACCCAATGGTCGAGCAATAAGATTTAAGACTACCACTTAAAACAAGGATAAGAATAATGAAACTTTCTCCGTTATTTTTGCTATCTTCGCTACTGCTATCCCCGTTTTTAATAGCGACTGCTAGCGCAGATATGAACTGTCAAACAGATTCATTTGGCAATAAAAGCTGTAAGGATGCTAAGGGCAATAACTGGTTCGGACGAAAAGATCTCTCAGGCAACGTCATCTGGACGGATAACCAAGGAAATACTATTAGAGAAGAAAAAGACTCTTTTGGTAATACGACCTACAGAGATAGCAGAGGTGTACTGAGAGGCAGAAAAGATTCATTTGGAAACGAAACATTCCAGGATAAACATGGAAATACGATTAAAGGCAGAACTGATGCTTTTGGAAATACAAACTACCGGGATAGCTCTGGAAACCTTATTAACTGCTATAAAGACTCATTAGGCAAGGAAACCTGTGGTAAATAGAGCATAAAAGCTGGCTATCTCTTTAAGATGGGATAGCTGAGAATAGAGAGGCAGAAGAAAATTATTTCACCATGAAGGAAATGAAGGTTTTTGCCTTTTTCTTCATACTCCTCATGGTGACATGATCCCGTTTTAACTTAATCGTATATCGTCGGAATCGCTCGACGCTTGTGCTGTGTTTTCTGGAATGTATCAATAATTAACTGATGAGCCTCATCAGAAACCGTCTTGCCTTCAAGAAAGTCATCCAGTTGTTGATAACTTAAACCTAAGGCATCTTCATCGGTTTTACCAGGGTTCAGGTCTTCCAGGTCAGCCGTAGGGGCCTTTTCAATCAATACTTGCGGAACCCCAAGAGTTTTAGCAAGTTGTCTCACCTGGCGTTTATTCAAGCCAAAAAGCGGCGCAAGATCACAGGCCCCATCTCCCCACTTGGTAAAAAAACCAGTGATATTTTCCGCAGAATGATCAGTACCGATCACCAGCGCACCTAGCAGCCCTGCTATTTCATATTGTGCAGCCATACGTGCACGAGCCTTAACATTACCTTTACTAAAATCTATCGTCGTTGTTGATGCTGGAAACAAACCTAATTGCTGCAATGAATGGCTGGTTTCTGTATGAATACCATCAACGCCTGGCTGAACATTAACCGAGATACTATGACTGGGCCGAATAAAGCGAATGGCTAATTGCGCATCACTTTCATCTGCCTGAATATGATAGGGTAGGCGCACGGCAATAAACTGATAGTGACTGCTGCCCTCTTCGTTAAGCTGTTCCACGGCTAACTGAGCCAGGCGGCCACAAGTCGCTGAGTCAATACCGCCACTAATACCTAAAAGCAGAATGTTTAAGTTTGCCTGTTTAAGCTGTTTTTTGATAAAGTCGATACGACGCTGAATTTCAAACTCTGGCTCGATAACAGGGAGCACTTTCATTTCTTTAATTATGGATTCTTGATTCATAGCTTGTGAGTGATATTAGTACAGGTGTCAATTTTAAGCTTATTGCTTAGTCATTTAGTCGTAATTGTATCTAAGTTTCTACTTATAAATGATAAAATAATTATTAAATTGATTAACCATGCAAAATTTCAGCAAAAAAATACCCGGTATGAGTGAAAAAAATAAAATTTTAGTTGAAGTACAGCCTCGCTACATAAAGGAGCAGTCAAAGCCAAATGAACATAAATATGCTTTTACATACACAATAAAAATAACCAATATAGGCAATACTGCAGCACAATTATTAAGCCGGCACTGGCTAATTACCGACTCCAATGGCAAGGTAGAGGAAGTGCGGGGTGAGGGGGTCATTGGAAAAAAACCTTATTTACAGCCAGGGGAGGCATTTACCTATACAAGTGGTGCATTAATTGCGACCTCTGTTGGCGTAATGGAAGGTAAATATACAATGCTCTCGGATAGCGGAGAAAATTTTGACACTCCCATTCCACAATTTACCTTATCAATCCCCAGAACATTGCATTAAACACTATGTCAATTTACGCAATCGGAGATATTCAAGGGTGTTTTGATGATTTGCAGCGGCTGTTAGTCAAGATTAATTTTAATAAAAAAAAGGACCAACTCTGGTTTGTCGGAGACCTGGTTAATCGAGGCCCTAAATCACTGGAAACCTTGCGCTTTATTAAATCACTCGGGGATGCGGCTGTGTGTGTTCTGGGGAATCATGACTTGCATTTGCTTGCCGTCGCTTATGACTCCTCCCCTTTTCGCGCTAAAGATACTTTACAGCCAATTTTCGAGGCAAAGGATAAAGATGAGCTATTAGACTGGCTAAGAGGCAGGCCCCTTTTTCATTACAATGATGATTTTTGTTTATTGCATGCTGGATTGCCGCCACAATGGGATTTTTCAACAGCTAAAAAAATGGCAGCTAAAGTTGAAAAGGTATTACGTGGTGATAATTATCTGGATTTTTTTAAAGTCATGTATGGTAATGAGCCGGATCAATGGAGTGAAAAATTAAAAACCCAGGAGCAATTGCGCTTTACCGTCAACTGTTTCACTCGTATGCGCTTTTGTGATAATAAAGGTCGATTGGACTTTGATCATAATGGCAAACCAGGGAGTCAGCCGAAACATTTAACGCCCTGGTTTGATTTACCGCACAGGAAAAATGCTGACTTAAAGATCATTTTTGGTCACTGGTCCTCTCTCGGATACCATCAATCAAACAACTGTTATGCAATAGATACAGGCTGCCTATGGGGCGGTCAATTGACAGCACTCAAACTAGGCCACAAAGTGCACAGAATCAGCATTGATTGTGCAGGGTATAGAAAGCCAAACAAATAAACTAAACACGCCCTCCTTTGTCTTCAAAACCTCCGAAGAGTAGCTCCAACGAATAATAGCAAGTTACGAGCTTCTAACTGGGTAATGTTTTTTTCACTCTACAGACACAATACGCTTTTCCCTGCCTATCAATTAGTAGCCACCACATAGCCCAAGTCCACTCTAAGTCATCCAGATAAGTGTCGCCATGCGCCCTGTCTGACCCTCCCGACGATAGGAGAAAAAACGTTC
>WTCN01000320.1 GCA_013138555.1 Methyloprofundus sp.
TTTTAAATGATCATTCCACAATACTTCGGCGATATCCGCCATACCCATAGGTGCACCAGGATGACCTGATTTTGCTTTTTGAACAGCATCCATGCTTAAAGCGCGTATGGCGTTCGCAAGTTCTCTACGCGAAGACATATAGTTCTCCAGAGTTTTATAATTTATTAAACGAAAAATAGACATGAGTTTTCCTCATATCTATTCGTGTGATTCTTTGGTAGCAGTAAAAAAAACGAGCGGCAAAAGCCACTCGTTTTTTTGCTATTCCATGTTGGCGTGTCTTTCTCTCATTTTCTCTTCTGGAATATCTTTTTCCCAGATAAGATGTGAGACGACTGCTTCCAGGAAGCATAAGGTAGATAGTTCGAAAACAGTGCCCATTGGCATACCTTTAACTTTCGCATAAAGATCATTATTACCAATTTGAAAGACACCATCAGCTAAATCACCAATGGTTGATTCAGCTTTAGAACAAATCAGCACAATTTTGGCACCCACACTTTTAGCTTTATTAGTGAATGCTATTAATTGCTCAGTTTCCCCTGAACCTGAAATGATGATGAGTAAATCACCCCCTTTAATGCTAGGGGTAACAATTTCTCCTACCATGCTGACATCGTAGCCACTATGCATTAAACGCATGCCTAAAAAGTTTCCAACGAGTTTAGATCGCCCGGCACCGGAAATAAAAATCCGTCTGGCACCGTCAAACATTTCTGTCATTTGTTCTGCATAGGCAAGATCAGTTGCATCAAGAATTTCTGAAATTTTATTGATGACCAACTTCTGGTTTTCTTGTTGCCACATAGTCATGCTCCGCCTTATGCTGCGTCTACTAATTCACGTAATTCACGTGCTGAATCTGCTGGAGAATCTGCACCGTAGATAGCCGCACCCACAACAACGATATCTGCGCCTGCACGTACGACATCTTGAATAGTAGATGCGTTAATTCCACCTGCAACAGAAACACGAACGTCTAAGCCTAGGTTAGCAATCATTGCCAAGTCATCGAAAGGTGTGTCGCCTGCTGCCTGTGCATCAAGACCTGTGTGTACACCAACGATTTGTGCGCCTGCTTCTGCACATGCTTGAGCACATGCTGCTCTATCGCCAACATTGATTAAATCAATTTGTGCTTCAGCACCACATACATTTGCCGCACTCACGACACCAGCACAAGTTGCTAAACCTGAAACACCTAGTACTGTACAGATATCTGCGCCTGCTTCATAGAAAGGAGCTGATTCATATGCACCAGCATCCATTGTTTTTAGGTCAACTAAAAGTAAATGATTAGGGAATCTAGCTCTTAATTCTTTTACTAAGTTGATACCATTGTGTTTGATACATGGTGTACCGATTTCGAAGATATCAACAGAATCAGCCACTTGCTCAGCAAGCGCTACAGTTGCGTCGAAATCTAGTGAATCTAATGCCATTTGAATTAATGGTGTTGCCATGTTATGTACTCCGATTTAGTTATAATTTTGTTACATACTTTTATTTTTATGCGGACAGAACTTTAAATCAGAAAGTAGGTTCATGTCAAACCTTTATACTTTCTTATTGCCCTGCTCACATCCCTTTTTAAGCTTTGCTTAACACTATACCGCTTAATCTAATTACTTATTATTCTTTATTAACAACAAGTAAGCTTATTTTTCTATTGAAAAATATTAAGCTCTTTAATAAAAATCAAACGTTAAAAGAAAACCTCCATTTTCTTCTATATTATTTATTACCGGCATAATCAATATACTCAAAAACAGTGATAATTTTCTTTACACCATCAACTTTTTGCACTGTTTTTGCCGCTATTTCGCCTTCTTCTTCGTGAACGATTCCCATCAGATACACCACTTTATTTTCGCTAATAACCTTTACCCGTGTTGCATCAAAACCTGGCATATCATCTATTTCAGCCAATGCATCCTTCACTCGAATCGTCAGCAAAGAGTCTTCGCTACGTGAGTGTACAGATGATACCGGCGCTATCACCAATTCATTATGGACTAATTTTACACCAGAAATAATTCTTATATTGGAAATTATTTTCTCACGTACTTCTTCCGTTTCTGCTTCACCTGTTATTAACACCTTAGCATTATAAGAAGTAATATTAAAGTGTGATTTTTCTTTTACATCATCTAGCCTGTGCAAGGCTATAATGGCGCTATCCTCTATGCTCTCATCCGTGGCAATGGCCGCACTATCCCTTCTATCATGCAAAAAGGAAAGCCCGGTTAACTCGGCAAGGTTATGTCCTACACTGCTACAGGCAGTGAGCATAAAAAAAAACAAAAGTGTCAGACCTTGCTTCATAACAATTGATTACCAAATAACTGACTGTCTATTAGATCACATAAACAGTGCGTAATCAAAAGGTGTCCTTCCTGGATCCTCTGTACAGATTGGCTAGGCACACTAATACAGATATCTGCCTCATTCAGTAATACAGGCAGCGTTGTTTCATTCTCACCAATCAATAATATAACGGATATTTGCTTATCATGCGCTGCATTAATTAATTTTACCAAGTTTAGCTCACTTCCTTCTGCACTGTAAATTAATAATACATCAGCAGCCTGCCCTAAGGCGCGCAACTGCTTTGCAAAAATATCATCATAATGCTGTGTAAGTGCTATTGATGTTAGCATTTGCACATCATTTACCAGCGAAATAGCAGGCAAAGAGGGCCGCTCACGCTGATAACGATTAATCATAATAGTGGTAAAATACTGTGCATTTGCAACAGCCCCCGCATTCCCGCATGTTAATATTTTTTTATCAGCAAGTAGTGCATTAACTATCTGTTGCGCTGCAAACTCAATAAGCTCAGCCGTATCACTCATGAGCAGTTGCTGGGTCTGAATGCTTTCCGTAATTTGATGGTTTATATTATTCTGCAAGCTCATTTTAAAATGCGTTTTTTACCCAGTCAGGTTGGGTATCTCCAGTTATAGCGAGCACATCAAACCGAATAGGCTGATCTATTTTATGTGTCACTATATAATGTTTAGTTGCTGCAATGATACGCGTTTGCTTAGTCTTTGTGACACTTTCCAAAGCACTACCATAGCGATTATTTTTTCTGTAACGCACCTCAACAATAATCAGCGCGCCTTTTTCTGCCATTAATAAATCCAGCTCCCCGCATTGACAGCGATAATTACGTGCTATCAGTGTTAGCCCCTGCACTAAAAGAAATTTTAACGCTAGGTCTTCATATTGCGTCCCTTTTTCTAGCCGTGAAAGCCCTTCATTCGCCTTCTTAACAGCAAAGTTTTCCTTAAAAAAACCTACCATGCCGGTATTCCATCATTCCTCTGCTGCTCAGCCATTGTCTTTTTAACACCAGACAACAGGGCTTCACCATTTTTAAATTTCGCACAGACTAAATGACGCTCAATACGATTATACTCATTCAACAACAAATCTCCAGTTGCCCCATTATATGGAGCCAATGCCAATTCATTAAGATAGGGAATTACCATATAGGCATCTACCCCAAAAGCAATTAAATTCAATAATCTACCAGGAAACGGTTGCCAGACATCCTGTAACGTCTGTTTATCTAGATCACCTTGATAGGCCTGTGCAAATAACCATGGAATACTACAAAAACTCACGCCTTCAAGATCTATATCCTTTTTTGGCTCTGGCTGCCCCGCATAAACTCTTGATAAGCCATAGACTGCCACGGATTGAGCTCGATTATGATAAAACTGCGGATTAATCAGCCGAGCGACAGAATTGTTTGCCACCACAAAGATCACGTCAATATCCTGTCGCCTGCGCGGGTTATACTCAACATACCCAATCGCTGCACGCAGCTTTTGAAATCGATACTGACTTTCGCTTATATTTAGCATCTGCTTCACTGGCGCGCTAAAATCTCTCTCCCCTGAAGCAAACGTTTGTACCGCTAAAACATTACCCTGCAATGCTTCCCATGCATTTTGAAAATAATGTCCTAGCCGCTCTCCCTCTGCCGTTTCTGGCCTAAGAATCATTGCATTTTTATGCCCTTCTGACCATGCCTGCTTGACGGCTTGCTGCACTTCATCAAGAGGACTTAAGGCAAACTGATATAAATTTTCTATTATTAAGCCTTCCACATAATTTAACGCCAGCACCGGCACCGTCAACTCTATATTTTCTGCTAACTCAATAACAAGCTTCTTATTAAGCGGCCCTATAACTAACTGAGCACCTTGCGCAACAACCTGCTGGTACAGCGGTATAATTGCCGTTTCCTGAGTATCATAAAACTGAATTTCGGGCTGCAAGGCATCTTGTTCCTGACGACGATAAGCCGCTAAAATCCCCTCTTTTATCGCCCCCGCATAAGAGCTATAAGGACCCGATTCTGGTAAAAACACTGCAATTTCACGAATATCCCCTAAAACGATACTTGACGGCACAAAATACCCCGAGCTAATTAACAACTGCCCGGGGTGCTGTGGGTAGCGTTGTCGCCATGCCTTTAAAGCAGGACCAAACTCTGGCGTTCCTTTAGCAAAGCGAGTTGTTATCATCGCCATTTCCAGCCATCCTGAATAGATGTTGTTCTGCTGCCTGCTTAACTGAGTTTCTAAAGACGCTGCCGACACCAAGCTCAATGCATCTAAAATAGCGGCATTATTTTCATTTTTAAGGACGGATTCTAAATAAGCATCTAATATAATTCTCTGCTGTGCACTTTTCAGTCGCTGTCCGGCTAAAGCATAGGCAACTGCAGACGATTCGTAAAAGTTACGCTGTTGAGCCTTATTCAAAGAGGGAAAAGAAATTAGCTGCAAGTGCTTAATTGCTTGCTCAGCGTTTTTTGCATTTAAATATAACTGCACATACAACAAGTGCTGCTGATTAACTTGTGCTGTATTAAGCTTTGCTACCGTGATTAAATCCAGATAAACTCTTGCTTTCTTATCTTCGCCCGCTTGCAACAACGCCTGAGCCGCTTGTAAACGAAAAATATTTTGTTGTGCTGAAGGCTTATTTGCTAAACGCTGAAATAGGGCTGCAGCTTGCTGATATTTTCCCTGAGCAAACAATTTCTGTGCCTGCTGCTCATATTTATTCTGCTGAAGCACACGTATATCAGCTGTTCTGCTCTGCTTAGCACAGGCAGCTAACAATAAAATACCAAAAATCAAACCCAGTCTTGCATACCGCTCTATAAATAACACGCTTAATTCCACTCCTTAAAATACAATTGCTGATAAATCAATGACGATACCCACTCAATCCTTTAAAAAATCAAAGATAAATAAATCAACGGCTATTGATTTGTAATATCATAGTAAAGATACAATTACTTAACCTCTAGGACTCTAAAATGTCTGATCAATACGGCACATTATATGTTGTAGCAACCCCTATCGGCAATTTAGCTGATTTTAGTTTGCGCGCCATTGAGACTTTACAACAAGTAGATATGATCTGCGCTGAAGACACACGCCACGCTCGCACACTGCTACAACAGCATGGCATTACAACACATTGCATTGCACTACATCAACACAATGAAGCACAAACCGCCGCTGGGTTAATTGATAAAATTCAGCATGGCAGTTCCATCGCTATTATTTCCGATGCAGGAACACCGCTAATAAGCGATCCTGGCATGCCATTAGTTGCCCTAGCTCAATCTTCAGGCGTTAAAGTTTCTCCTATACCAGGTGCCTGCGCTTTAATAGCCGCCTTATCAGCATCAGGTCTGGCAGTCACTCAATTTTCTTTTTTAGGCTTTTTACCGCGCACCTCTAGTGCACGACAGACACTCTTTAAGCAACAAAAAAACACTACCGGAACCTGGGTTTTCTATGAATCCTGCCACCG
>WTCN01000209.1 GCA_013138555.1 Methyloprofundus sp.
GATTCAGATGATTACGGTTACTGTGAGTCATGTGGCATTGAAATTGGTGTTCGCCGTTTAGAGGCACGCCCTACGGCAGACCAGTGTATAGACTGTAAAACACTGGATGAAATCCGTGAAAAACAAATGGGTTAGTGTGTAGAGTGGGCAATGCTTTCCTGCCCACCAGCTATCAACTTATCACACGGTGGGCAAGAATGCGTTGCCCACCCTACATGATTTATATTCAGTGCAATCAACGAACTCTCTCCTAAACCAGGACCGCCAGCACGTATGGCATCCTTATAGCGCTATCCAGGCTGATACGCCCATATACCCGGTAAAATCAGCACAAGGTGCACAAATCACGCTGATGGATGGTCGTACATTGATTGATGGCATGTCATCCTGGTGGAGTGCCATACATGGCTATAATCACCCGGTATTAAACCAGGCTATTGAACGCCAGTTGCAGGATATGGCACACGTCATGTTTGGCGGCCTGACTCATCAGCCTGCTATTGAATTAGCGAGCCAGTTAGTCCATATCACGCCCGAACCTTTGCAAACAGTTTTCTTTGCCGATTCCGGTTCAGTGTCTGTGGAAGTCGCGATAAAAATGGCCATTCAGTACTGGTATGCTAAAAACCAGCCACAAAAAAACAAAATGCTAACTATTCGCTACGGCTATCATGGCGATACTTTTGGCGCGATGTCAGTAAGTGATCCTGAAAATGGTATGCACAGTTTATTTAGCAATACTCTCGCTAAACAATTCTTTGCCGATGCACCAAATTGTGGCTTCCATCAGGCTTGTAGCGCTGATGATATTGCACCATTGGAAAAACAGCTTAAAGAGCATCACTCACAAATTGCAGCGCTTATTCTTGAACCTATTGTTCAGGGTGCAGGTGGCATGCGCTTTTATTCGCCTGACTATCTGCGTCAGGTGCGTAAATTATGCACAGAATATAATGTATTATTGATTTTAGATGAAATTGCCACAGGATTTGGCCGTACAGGCAAGCTATTTGCCTGTGAGCACGCGAAAATAGATCCGGACATACTTTGCCTAGGGAAAGCATTAACAGGCGGCTATATGACCTTAGCGGCAACATTAACAACAACAGAAGTTGCTGATGCTATCCGCCTGGGTGAACCTGGCTTATTTATGCATGGACCCACCTTTATGGCTAATCCACTTGCCTGTGCAACGGCATTAGCCAGCTTGAAACTATTACTGGACTCCCCCTGGCAAGAAACCGTAAACGCGATTGAGCAAATATTACAGGCAGGCCTTAGCCCTTGTCAGCAGTTTGCGCAGGTTAAAGAAGTGCGGGTATTGGGTGCAATAGGCGTTATTGAATTGCATCAGCCTGTGGATATGAAAACCTTACAACCAAAGTTTGTAGAGGCAGGTGTCTGGGTGCGGCCCTTTAATAGGCTAATTTACCTTATGCCGCCCTTTATTATTTCGACTGAAGAGTTAAACAGGCTTATTGCTGCGGTGGTGAGGGTTGTTGAAGAAATGTAAGTTAGGTGGGCAAAAAAGCGTTGCCCACCCTACGCTGATCACTATTCTACAAGCTTATCAATCATTAGCGTTATTTCCACACCTTGCTGTACTGCCACATGTTCTGCCGTTGCATACATATCACCTTTTGCTGCTCTCGGGCTTCCTGATAAAGCGACTCGCGCGGTAATCTCAACAAACTCAGCTGAAGATAGTTTAGCCGTCGGCATTGCTGCTTTAGTATCATCTAAGATGATAGTCACGGGCAAATCTTTTACCTGCAAACGCTCAGCTGCTAATGGCATCGGCATTTTCGCTTTCGCAAAAACAAAAATACGTTCCTCGGGGTTTAATTTAGCTTTAAAGTCAGGACTAATATCCAGTTTCACCGTAATACTCGCAGCATTCGTATCTGCTGTCTGTATTTGTGGCTTTTCCGCAATCGCTGCCGGTTCACCCATTTTCCTGCGTGCTTCAATAATTGCAGGCTCAATAAAACGCTGAACCTGTGCTTTGCCACCTTTAATTTTTGCCTTTTCCCATACCGCTATCGCCTGCGTATAACGCTCATTTTGATAATCCTGCAGACCTTGCAAAATAAGTGCCGTCGGCTCTTCGGGGTCAACTCTTAAGGCTTCATCCAAGGCTTGCTGTGCTTCGGCAGTCATTTGCTCACCGGCTATCTGAAACAGGGTCTGTGCATAAGCTGCTTTCGCCGAAGCATAGCCCGAATTATCCTTACCGATAATATCTGCCATTTTCTTATAAACAGCCGCTGCCTGTGGATAGTCCCCCATCGCCATATAGCTATTGGCTAACAAAAACCAGTTTTCTATATTTTCCGGCTCCTGAGCTAACTTCGCTTTAAGCGCTGTGACCGCCGAGGCAAAATCCGGAGCAGCTTTATTTGCATTATGCTGTACCGGAACTGGCTCATCGGCAATAGCCAGGTATCGCTCATATAGATCACTTGCACCTAACGCCTGATAAGTCAGGATGCTGGCAATGACCAAAAGACATGCTGTCCCTCCCATCACTAACCAGTGCATGGCACCCGCCTGGGCAGGCCTATTATTAACAGTGTCCGTTACAAACTGTACATCGCCTAGCAGATTTTTTTCTAACTCGGTTTTTAAATGCAAAAAAGAGGCTTCGTCAAGATTCCCTTGCGCCTGCTCATTTTCCAGTTCTGTCAGGCGCTCCTGAAAAATATCAATATTTTCCTGTTTTTGCGACACTTCTGGGTGAGTATCTTTACTGCCTTTATAAACAGCTAAAGGCCATAAAATAATAACAATTGCCAGCAATAACATCGCTGCAAAGACAGCCCATAATGTCATCATGATTTTTTACCCTTTTTTATGTTAAGCAAAGCATCCAGTTGTTTTGCTTCTGCTACAGTTAATTCAACATCACTTTGTGCAGAACTTTGTTTATTTTTCATACGTCCACGAATAATAAAAAAAATAGCCACTAGCCCTAATAATATTAGCAAAACCGGCCCATACCAGAGTAGATAGGTTTGTGGTTTGACGCGTGGTTCATATAAGACAAAATCACCATAGCGCTCAACCATATAGTCGATAATTTCCGGGTTAGTCTTATCGGCAACTAACATTTGCTGAATTTTTGTGCGTAAATCTTTGGCAATTTCAGCATTGGAATCGGCTAAATTCTGGTTTTGACACTTGGGACAACGTAATTCATAAGCCAGCTCCTGAAAACGTTTTTCTTTTTCCGGGTCATCAAATTGATAGACATCAATCGCGGCTGAAACCAGAAAGCTACATAACAGCAGCAATAAACCCGCTGCCCATTTAATTTTTAACACTGTCCCATCCTTTGATAATTGTTTGCATTTCCTGCCAGGCAGCTATCGTTACTACACCGACATGCCGATGACGAATCAGGCCTTGTGCATCCAGTAAATACGTTTCAGGTGCACCATATACCCCTAAATCCAGCCCTAACATGCCATCCTCATCGAAAATATTGAATTGATAGGGATTACCTAATTGCTCTAGCCAGACTCTTGCAGCAGGGGCTTCATCTTTATAGTTCAAGCCAATAATCGGGATACCATTTGTCGCTGCAATCGCAAGTAACTGCTCATGCTCCTGACGACAGGAGGGACACCAGGTCGCCCAGACATTAACCAGCACTGGCTGACCGATAAAATCCTGTTTAGTGAGTATGCGCTCTGGCTCGTTCAAGGCAGCAATGGAAAATTCCGGGAAAGGCTTATCCAGCAATGCCGAAGGTAATTCCCTAGGATCTATGCTTAAGCCTTTCCATAAAAAGCCACCTAGAATAATAAATAATATTAAGGGGACAAATAAAAGTAACCTAGGCATGCACTGGCTCCTGTTTAAGACTGTTTTTACGGTAACGTTTATCGGCAACGGTTAATAATCCCCCTAATGCCATTAATATGCCACCTAACCATAACCAGCGCACATAAGGTTTGTAATGCACTCGTACAGCCCATGCCTCACCATTATTCAAAGGCTCACCCAAAGCGACATATAAATCTCTAAATAAACCCGCATCTATATCGGCTTCGGTCATCATATTCTGCTTCACATTATAACGACGTTTTTCAGGGTGCAAGATAACCACAGGCTGTCCATCCTCAGTCACTTCAATAATCGCCTGATCTGCCATATAGTTCGGCCCCTTAACAACATGTGTTCCCTGAAAAGTAAATTGATACCCTGCAAGCTCGACACTATCCCCTTTAGCCATACGCATATCACGCTCTTCGCTGTAAGTCGATACCAGCGTAATACCAATGGCCGTGACCGCAACTCCAATATGTGCGAGCATCATGCCGTAATAACTCATTGAGAGCTGTGATAATTTATTGCTTATCGTTGTCGCATTGCGAAATTTACCGATAAATTCTCTAACCACGGCACTAATCACCCAAAGGCTAATACTGATACCAAGAAAAACACGAATATCAAAACCTGAACCATAGATAAATGGAAAGATTAAGCCAATCACCAGGCTAACCACAGCAGGTAACCATAAGGTTTTCAACACGGATTCGCCTGATGTTTCACGCCACCTAACAGCGATTGAAATCCCCATTGCCACGGCCATAGTGCCCATAATGGGTACAAAGACCGCATTAAAATAGGGAGGGCCGACCGAGATTTTTCCTTGCCCTAGCGCATCAATCAGTAAGGGATATAAAGTTCCCAATAACACCGTAACTGCCATCACTGTCAGAAAAACATTATTAATCAGTAATAACACTTCTCTGGATAGCCAGGAGAAACTCGACTCACTTTTTACACTCGGTGCTTTCAGGGCAAATAA
>WTCN01000188.1 GCA_013138555.1 Methyloprofundus sp.
CGCCCCCTAAATTTTCTGCTAAATTTTCCAGTGTTCTTTCATGAACTCGTTTTTGCGCATCGACTGATTGCAATTTACCATTTAATGTCATACGCAAATCATCAATATTACGAAATGTACTCAGTAATACTTTATCATTTGATTTTTGTCTGGCTATAATTTTTTCTTGCTCTTTCCTTAGTAACTTCAGCCGTTTCTCCAAAGCAATTTGTTCTTTGGTTTTAGCCGCTTGAACGGTCTCAATGACACGCCCTTTCCGGTTTAACACTTTTCGTTCAAGTTTTGATTTATTGGCTGGAACCTGGTCAGAATAAAAAATACGCCCATCAGCATCTACCCAGCGATACATCTCTGCACCGACAGGCGACTGGAAAGCAATCGTGCTTGCCATCAGTGCTACACAAAAAAATGAACGATAATTAGCCATAGAAAAAAATATTTTAGTACTCTTGAGAATTTTTTAAGTTTTAACACTTTTCTCGAAGTAAAACAACTCGTTATACCCTGCCTCAGTAACTTCTCATTATCCGCTGGCATCTGAACCATGCAAAAGCCGTCATTCCTGCATGCTACCCAGTCAAGTGGGGATGACGAACGATACAGTATTACTGCCCTATAATAGAGGTCACAAAGCGCAGAATATCAGCTTATACAAGCGTTATTAACTCTTGTATCAGTGGAATAATTAACATTTTTGCCAACTGTAGACCGACTAAAACAATCAGTGGAGATAAATCAATCCCCCCTATATCAGGAACCATTCGTCTACAAGATGATAGTAATGGCTCTGTTAAGTTGTGCAGTAAATTTGAAGCAGCATTATAAGTACCTGGATTTATCCAACTTAAAAGTGCTCGCGCAAACACTGCAAATACAAAGACATTAATCAGGAGTGAAACGAGTTGACTCAATGATAATAATGTCAGTGCCGCAAAACTAAACGGCATACCTTTTAAAGTAAGCACTATAAAATCAGAACTCATCTGTAAAAGCAGTAGCAAGACGACAGACGAGGTGTCCAGTTTACCAATTGCAGGTATGTAACGACGTAATAAGCGTAAGGGTGGGTGAGTTATTTTAACTAGAAATTGTGAGATTGGATTATAAAAATCTCCCCCTACCCACTGTAAAAGAAAGCGCAGCAATACTGCTAAAATATAAAATGAAAAAACAGTATCTAACAAAAAGATAATAGGGTTACTTAAATAAGATGAGTCCATTAACTCTCTCCTAACTCTTTAGCAAGCTCTATTGAGCGCTCGTGTGCGGCCTGTAAAGCCTTACTAACCAGGCCTGTCAAGTCACCCTGGTTAAATGTTTTAATGGCTTGCTCCGTGGTCCCCCCTGGCGAAGTAACTCGCGCTCTAAGTTCTCCTGGTGACTCGCTGGATTCCAGTGCTATTTTTGCAGCACCTAATGCTGTTTGTTCAACTAACAAGCGTGCAGTATGTTCTGTTAGACCTAACTCGAGTGCTGATTTTTCCATTGCTTCCATTAGCAAAAAGAAATAAGCAGGGCCACTTCCTGAAACCGCAGTGACCGCATCTAATTCAGTTTCCTTTTCAACCCAGACAGAAATCCCGACAGAACGCATAATATTTTCTGCCAGATCATGCTGTTCATCAGTCACATTCTGATTTGCATGTAGGCCTGTTGCACCCGTTTGTACTAGAGCAGGTGTATTGGGCATACAGCGAACAATGGCTTTATCATTCCCTAGCCATTTACTTAAACTTTGCTGATTGATACCGGCTGCAATCGAAACAATTAAAGCACTCGTCTGCTTAAAACTCGCGATAGAATCCTTAATCACCGTAGCAATCCCTTGTGGCTTAACCGCTAAGACAACAACATCAACTTCTGCAATTAAGGCATCATTGCTTGCCGAGGTATTAATATGCATACTGGTTGCCAAGCTAGATAGCTTTTGTTGATCTGCATCGGCGACCCAGATTTGCTGTGCTGAGTGACCACTGGCAATTAGGCCACTGATCAGGCTATTCGCCATATTACCACCACCGATAAATCCTATTTTTTTTGTTTTCATTTTTAAGTCATCTCTATATTTCTGTCAACTCGACAACCCCGTCGCATTAATTATATAAGCACGTTGTGTCAAAGCTACCCTATTCAACTATTGCTTTATTAAGATAAGGGTATTTTACCTGTTTATCAATGAGTAGTGAGCCATAATTATCTTCACAATACTAAAATATTGATTAATCAACAAAGGAAATAGAGATTTTAATGATTTCCTAACACAGTTATACGCTGAATATCACCCGATGCTGAGATGTAAGCCGCTCTTATTTACGTACAAAAACAAAACGTTTAGAGGCAAAAAAATTAAGCAACATCCCTGTCAATGAGCCTCCCGCTAATGCAAGTAACGGATAAGCTTTAGCCACTTCAAACCAGTACAAGAAAAAAAAGTAGCTAAAAAAATTACTCGCAAGTCCCCCCAGATTAACAAAGATATAACGCAATAATTCCTTATACCATGCTAAGTATTTATTGGATAAAAAGGTAAACTTGCGATTTAAAAACCAGGCAGCCATGACAGCCGGTATAAAACTGATACACCGACTTATCTCTGGCCCTAAGTGTAATTCAGAAGCTAGTAATAACAGGATCAAAGCTTCAAAAACAAAGACTACCGTACCAATGACAGCAAAGCGTAAAAATTGCTTAATTTTCATTATTTTTTAATGTTTTTGGCGCACTATAACGCAAATACTGTAAATATTTTTTCTCCCGATGATTACGACTAGCATGTTCCATAATTAAACCACAAACGAGGGAAATCAAGGCACAAACCATAACCCCCACAGAAAGAAATGCACTGGGAAAACGTTCTACTAACCCCGTTTGCACATACTCTAACCAGATAGGTAACATAATGCCTGTGGATATCAATGTAAAAAACGTTGCAAATAACCCGTAAAACCACAAAGGCCGGAACTGGCGAAATAAGTTAATAATCGTTAACAGAATGCGCAGGCCATCATGATAAGTACGCAACTTGCTTTGTGTGCCTTCTACACGTTCAAAATAACGAGTCGGCATTTCTTCAGTAGGCAAATCCAACTCTAAAGCATGTACGGTTAACATTGCTTCAATCTCAAAACCCGTTGCCAGTGCTGGAAACGACTTAACAAAGCGGCGAGAAAATACCCGATATCCTGATAGAACATCCTTGAAACGAAAACCAAACAATACTCCAATCGCATTAGTCAGCATCCAGTTACCCATTTTATGTCCAGGTCGATAAAGTTTTCCTGGCTCACTGTCTTGCCTTGCTCCAACAAGCATATCTAGCTGTTGCGTGCGTAAGGTCTGAATCAATTCAGCTGCAACACTTGCATCATAAGTACCATCCCCATCTGCCATAATGTAAATATCGGCATCTACATCAGCAAATGCACGACGAATCACATATCCTTTTCCTTGCCGTGTTTCATGAGCCACTATTGCACCGGCATTTTTTGCCTCTGCTACCGTATTGTCTTTTGAATTATTATCGTACACATAAATACTTGCCTGAGGTAGATAAGAGCGAAACTCTTGAATAACCTTTGCAATGGCCTGTCCTTCATTATAACAAGGCAAAATAACTGCAATTTTTTGATCCATAATATTTCCTATATTGTTAATAATTTAACGATTGGAGAAGTAGCTATCAACCGGGAGCATGACTAAAATTTCATTTCCACTATTCCCCCATATCATATAAATATAATCCGGATCCCGGGTAAGTCTTCTGCTCCAGTAACGTGCTAAATTTTGCTATATAATCCAGAAATTCCTGTCTATTCCTTTCAGATATATGAGTAAACAAGAGCCAGACTCTCCCATGCCCATCTAACAATTTTAATTCAGGGGCTGCCGCCTTAAGCCCTTCTGAAAAGCCTAAAATACAGCGAGTTTCTTCTATATTTTCAATCAGTAAATTTGTCTTCTGACTCCAATAAAAATCTACTTCCTTAAAGTCATTTTTTGGGGTTTCCGGCGCTATAATATGCCCGCAAGATGAATAATCAAAACCATAAAAGGGAGCATAATAATGAAATGCAGGGTCTGACCAATAATAAATGTACAACTTATCCTGCTTCTGCTGATGTGTTTGTAAATACTGTAAGGCAGGCTTAGCCTCTTGTATTTTTATAGTTTTTCCCAGCGGGAAGCGAACAGAGGCTAGTAATAAAGAGATCAACAAGATCAAACTTATACAAAAATTAAAGTAAGGCTTATCCGTATCTTGCCATAAACCAGATAACGAAGCTATTTGTGTAACGCCTATCCCTATAAAAATAAAAGCAAAGGGTAATATAAATAAAATCAGACGACCATAAAAGACATAGCGCTCCATATAAGAAGCCAGTAAAGTTATAAACAGTGGCAATACTAATAACAGGAGTAATTGTTTTTGTCGTATTAACAAGACTAACATTCCTAATACTGTTAGCACTATTAAAAATAGAGGACTTCTGAATCCCGCTGTTCTGAAGAAAAGCAGAAAAGTATCTTTTATCCACAAAAAGCCTTCTTGCGTCAATCCCGGGAAAAAAGCTGTATGGTAAACATTCCAGAATTTAAATAACCAGGCTGCAATAGGAGAGGATTCGCGCGCATCTCCCCCATTAATAACAAAATAAAGAACAGCAAAACTTGCTATCCACACAATGCCAACTAGCAGTATTTTAAGCGCTGTATACCAGTTTTTACGGTATAAATAATAGCCTCCCAGATAACTCCCTATACTTGCCAGAATAAATAGGCTGGGATGAGAAAACCATAATACTATCACCCCTAATAAAGCAAACAGAAGCAGACTGACATCAAAATCTGGCTGGTCATTATCAGGTAGATAAGTCAATGCTAATAATAAAACCAGCGTAAACATAACATCGCCACTATATTGCTTTAAATTCGAGGCATGAAAAATTAACGTAGGTGCTATAGCAAATAAAAACAGACTGATTAAAACCGCCCAAGGAGTAAGTAGTCGACGCGTCAGTCCATAAAACAACAGCAGAGATAGCAAAGAACAGAGCTGTGGATAAATACGCAAACTTAGATCATTATCTCCAAATATAGCGACAAATAACTTCCCCATAACAGCGAACATCGGCGGTACAAAATGTGAGTACTCCATCGGTAAGTCAAAAAAAGAAGACCAGTCTCCACGTGCAATCTGACTGGCAATAAATGCTTCATCCAGCCATAAAGAACGGTTAAGCCAAAATTGCTCAAGTCGCAAATAGGCCCCTAAAATTAAAAGTCCTGCCACAAATAGAAACCAGACTGTACGTTGATTTTTGAATTTAACTCCCAACAAAAAACGGTATTCTAAATATTCATCAATATTATGGGACTGTAAAGCAATAGCAGAGGAAGAGTTTGGCATTATGAGTCGTCTGTTTTTGAAGTTGTAACAAGCACACACTTGTTGAACGAAGTCGCTAGGGATCGCGTATGCAATAAAATTTACAACGCCACAAGAAAGTAGCTTTTTAATTCTGCCAGCAGATAAAGCTGAAGCCCCTACATCCTTATACCTAAGTTATTTTGTGCATATTTCTAAGGCAATGAAAAGCACACACACTTGTATATAAATTGTAACTGCTCATTAAGTTACAGGAACAAGGCAGTGAAACTCTTATATTTCCCTCAAGTAAAACAGCACATCATTCCAATAAGATTCTAACAGAAGTCAGCAGTTTTCACCGGACAGTTTACACTTTCATTTCATTATCAGCGTCATTCCCAGATTATTTTACCGAGAATCTCTTCGTATACGCTAGGTTCCTGCTAAAGCTTGTGCCCAGCTTAACTGGGTAGCCTGCGGGACTAAAGATCCCGCTTCCGAAAATTAACAACCCTGACTCGTCAGGATATGTGGGAATTATTTACCTGAGAGTCTATAGGTCTCTCAAAACCTGCATAGGAGACTTCCTAACCACCGAGCGTGTTCCCCAGAAACCTGCCAAGCCAATAAATAGCGCAGATACTATCGGGAAGATTAAACACAGTGTCAGGTTAATATTAAAATCCATTTTTAACACCCAGTGATATAAGGAAAAAATCACCAGTTGTGCCATGACTACCGCCAATAAGCCTGCTATAAAGCCCAGTGCACTAAATTCTATCCATTGTATTTTTTGTAAAAAACCACGCTTAGCCCCTAAGGTACGCATTAAAACCCCGGTATAAATCCGGCTATCCAGTGTTGTTTGTACTGCTGCAAATAACACCAGAAATCCGGCTATCAAGGCAAAATATAATAAATAATTAATCGCCGCAGTAAGCTGGGTCAAAATTTGTTTAATTTGTTGCAATAATATGTCGACATCTAACACGGTTATCGCAGGGTAATGTTTTAGCAACTGATTCAATAAATCTTTTTTCCCAGCAGGTAAATAAAAACTGGTGATATAGGTATATGCAAAATGGTCGATACTGCCTGGTGAAAACATCATATAAAAATTTGGCTTCATGGTGTCCCAATCGACTTTGCGAATACTATCGACCTGTGCTGTGATTTGTTCACTAGCAATGGTAAATGTCAGCATATCACCGATTTTCACCTTAAGGCTTTTTGCCAGTTTCTGCTCGATTGAAACCAGACCTGGTTTACGCTCTGACTGCCATTGTCCTGTAACAATCTTATTATCCTTAGGCGACATTTTAGCCCAGGTTAAACTAAGATCCCTATGTATCGCACGTTCACCTTGAGATTCCTTAGTGACTATTTGTTGTACGGGTATTGAGTTAATGGCAACCAGGCGGCCCCTAACTACTGGATAGAAACGGCTGATTTTTACCCCTTGCTGTTTTAATTCCTGACCCAATGCATCTTTCTGCTCTGCAAAAACATTCAGGGCAAAATGATTCGGAGCTTGGTCCGGTAAATGCTTTTGCCAGTCATTGATTAGATCCGAACGCACGGTAAAACTTAATATAATCGCCAGCATGGTAATACTAAAAGCTAAAATCTGTACGCTATTGGATTGTTTGTTTTTAGATAGGCCCTGTAAACCAAAACGCCAACTTAGATTCACATGCGCTAATAATAAACGGCTCGCGCTTAATATTAGATAAACAAGTCCCGCTATAATTAATAAACTAACGACACAGGCTCCGATAATACTCAGCGTCAATTTCAAATCTTTAGTATATTGCGTTATTAACACGAATAGCAGACTTAATGCCAATCCATAAACCAGCCATGCACTACTGGGTAATGGCACCAGATCACGGCGTAATATACGCAAAGGTGATACCTGTTTTAAGCGCAATAAAGGTGGCAAAGCAAAACCAAATAACACCACCACACCCATCATCATGCCAAATAAAATTGCGAGTATGCTGGGAGCTGCTATTTTTGCAGGCAATAACTCACGCAAGGTATACAATAAAGCTTCCTGAGTTATCCAGCCCAATACACAACCTATGCTACTGG
>WTCN01000303.1 GCA_013138555.1 Methyloprofundus sp.
CTTGTTCCTGGCGGCCTGTTTTCTCTTACGGTATCTAGGCATGGTGCTGCCCTACGTTAGCGCCTACTTTATCCAATGTAAAATCTGGATCAATAACCTGTAGCTGCTGAAAAAAGGATACATACAGCTTTTCTATCTCATTGGCTCTTTGCTGACAATACTGAGGAAAATCATTAAATAATTGTTTTTGCTGCTCGACCACGGCAATATCATCATGTGCTCCACGCACTGTAAAAGCATGATTAGACCTCCAATCTTGCTCAAAATAAGCGGGGACTGGCTCTTTACGAGCACTCATATTAATATCTCTATAACGATAAATCAAGGCATTGGCGGCTGCCATAAAATTAGCAATACCTTGCTCATATTCAGTCACGAATACCTGCTTATCTTCAACCAGATGTACCAAACGGGTATGTTTTAGCAACACCGCCTGCTTCATGTCTTCCAGTTTAGCCAGAAACTCCTGCCGCACCTCTTCAACCTGCGTGACAATATCGTCCCTGTGCTCATCATACTCCTCATGTAAATCCTGTAGTCGTCGATGTAATTTACCATATCCCGGATAGGCATCATCCCTTTTATAGCCATCAATAAAGGCAAAAATGGCAAATAACAGCCCCATAAAAAACAGAATCCAGGAATTAAACTCAGCTAATTGCCAGGGGGTTTCAATAAAACGCTGTACCGCCAGGCTCCCGGCTTTTTCAGGTTGCAGGGCATAATAACCCCGATAATGAGCGACCAATAAGTTAAAGCCCAGCAGGCAGGGCAAGTAAATTCCCAAACAACTGTAAGCTGCAAGCTTCTTCCAGATAGAGTGATGATTTTTATACCTGAATAACCAGCCCATAAGAAAAAATGCAATGGAGATATTAATCGCAGCAATAATCACCGCCTGCCCTACACCACCCAACAAGCCTAGTTCAGAGCCTTCAGCAAAAAAATAGCCATTGCCTGTCGATTCCAGCAGCCAGAATAATAAGATAATAGCAAAATATAGTATTTGAGAATCCGGATAATGCGCTGTGCGAACTAGCTGATGGGTTGTTTGAAACGCTTGAAACTCCTGCTGTATATCATCCAGTTCTTGCTTTAATTGTTTGAGTACACGAAATTCCCGAACCATCAGGCTTTTCACCGCTAATTTAGAATGCTCGGTGTGATTATTAATCAGCGCACGCTCATCCTGCAAGTTAGTATCGGTAATTGAAGTATTGCGCAGACACAGACCTTCGTTAACAATACGATTAATACTCGCCATTCTGTTGGCAAAATAGCTTTGCACTTCGAGCTCCGTACTATCAGGCTTAGTCGCACTTTGCATGGGCAAGCCATTATCAGCAGCCAATTCTGCTTTCTGCTGTAGTAATAACTGCCCGGCAATGGCATCCAGGTTAATTTCACATTCATCGGTAAGGTCAGACTTACTACGGTAAGTAAAATTTTTTTTGATTTTATCGGCCCAATTGTTCATATTGTGTCGTGTAGTTCTTTGTACGCTGAATAAATATTGATCAAACTACCCCAGCTCATCATTGCTTGCCTTTTTCAGCACCCAGAGCCTGGGCAGTCAGGCTAAATATCACCGGGCTTAATAAAGCCAGGGCAATAAGGTTTGGAATCGCCATCATACCATTTAAAATATCCGCAACCAGCCAGACCAGCGTCAGTTTACTCATAGCACCAACAGGAATGGCACATAGCCATAATAAACGGTAAGGCCAGATAACTTTAGTGCCAAATAAATATTCAGCACAGCGCTCACCATAATAGCTCCAGCCTAAAATGGTGGTAAATGCAAAAACAACCAATCCCAAAACAACCACATAACTTCCTATACCAGGCAAACTCGTTGCAAATGCCAGGCTTGATAAAGCCGCGCCATTTTCACCGCTAGACCAGGCACCGCTAAGAATAATTACCAAAGCGGTCATCGTACAAATCAAAAGGGTATCAATAAAGGTTCCTAACATGGCGATCATGCCTTGCTGCACGGGGTCATTGGTTTTTGCTGCTGCATGAGCGATAGGCGCACTGCCGAGCCCCGCTTCATTAGAAAAAACACCTCGCGCCACACCGAAACGAATGGCAGCCCAGACAGCTGCACCGCTAAAACCCCCTACAGCAGCGGTTTCTGAAAATGCACTGTTGAGAATCAGACTGAATGCGGCGGGGATATCCTGATAGTGTATACAGATAATATATAAAGCACAGGCGATATAGGCAATTGCCATCATCGGCACCAGGCTTGCAGCAACTTCCGCAATACGCTGAATACCACCCAGAATAACCACAGCACTTAACAGGGTTAAAGCAAGCGCCGTGTACATATCTGGAATCTGGAACAGGCTGCCAACGGCATCGGCAACAGAATTTGCCTGTACCATATTACCAATTCCAAATGCGGCAAAAGCACCAAAAAAAGCAAACGCAGCGGCTAGCCAGTTCCAGTTTCCTTTAAGGCCATTTTTAATATAGTACATAGGGCCACCGACATGCCGCCCCTGATCATCGGTTTCACGATATTCAACGGCCAAGAGCGCTTCGGCATACTTAGTCGCCATACCGAACAGGGCCGTTAACCACATCCAGAAGACAGCCCCGGGCCCACCTAATGCAATGGCGGTCGCAACACCGGCAATATTCCCCGTACCAATGGTTGCGGATAATGCGGTCATCAAGGCCTGGAACGGGGTAATATCCCCTTCTTTATCTGACTTCCGTCCTTGCCAAAGCATCAGCATCGCCGATAAAACCTTACGGAAAGTAAAAAACTTTAAACCAAACGTTAAGTAAACCCCAATACCTAATAGCATTGCCAGCATAACAGGCCCCCAGACCTGAGAACTGATTTCGTTTAAAATGCTTTCTAACTGTTCCATTCTGCTCACTCGCTTATTTTAATTAGTTACTAAATTATAAATCTATTACTCAGGCATAAAAACCATAATAGTGGCGTACACTTTTTCGATCATTTCTTAACGACCGGGGGCGGCATTTCTGCAAACGCAGGAATACTTTCATCCATAAAGTCCCAGTGCGGTTTTCTTTTGCTATAGACTATCACACTTGGCTTAAACCATGAGCTATCATCAACGCTACCGACTGCAACGGCGATTACATTTTTGATGCCGCTAAGCGTACCAAACAGAAGACTGCCACATATCGGACAAAAATAACGGGTAATAGTCGCACCACTCTCTGCAAGCGAAGCATAATGACTGGTTTCACCCTTGATATGCACATCCTCTTGCTTAAAAAAGGCGTTGGATGCATGCCCTGTACCTGTAGACTTTCGGCAGTCATCACAGTGACACTGGCTCATTACCCGGGGAGCTGCAGAAATAGTATATTGAACCTTTCCACATAAACATCCGCCTGTTGCAAAATAATTCTCTGCCATCACCTCTCCCCGGTTTATTGATAGCCTTTAGTTCTTAGGAGCGCGGATTTAATAATATCCGAAAGTCTCTGTTCTAATGTAGCCTGTATGGAGCTTGCGCAATACAGGAAGAGCAGCGCACTCACTTTCCCGTATTCCGCAAGCTCCATACGGGCTACACAACTATCGGGTTTTATTTAGTCTGATTCCTTAGTAATATACATGACATGTTGAAATCTATAAGGGTGTAAAGGTTATTTCATACTTCCCTTACTTACCACTTCAAAATCGGAAAGGGATTCAGTGGATGCCTGATAAGCCACTTTGCCTGCTCTTTTAACAACATTTTATGAAATCCGGCATTGGGAAATACCGCTTTGACGTTGCTTATCGTATCATCCGTCACTCCCCCTTTAATAAGCCCCAAGGAAAAGTCAGCCAGATCAGCTCTGCGAAACACTTCCACCAATGGGTAGCGGTCATCATCATACTCACGGATTTTATGGTGCATATCAATCATTAATTCTATTTCAGCCGACCATTGCTGCAAGTTTTTTGCCTCTAGATATGCACTTGCCAAAGCAACAGAAGGCGGGAGATAATCAACCGTGTGTTCTGTCCATAAGCCAAGGTCATGAAAACATCCCGCAATAATTATTTTTTCACGCGCTTCCTCATCACATGAATGCAAAGCAAAACAGAAATTAACCATACGGTATACATGGTTTTTATAGCCCTGAAAATCTTTGCCGATTTCTATTTTCCATGCGTTTAATATTTCTTCTAACAAAGGAATGTGTTCTTCAATTAACATACAAGCTCCTATTATGATTAATAACAAGGAGCCCTTACCAACTCCTTTGCCGCTCTATCCGTCCTCACCTATAGGCTACCATGATAATGAATATCAGGCACGCTACTGCTGTGATGACTGTACAGCAACCCCAGGTCACCCGACAACAAGCGAATTACCCTGACCACCAGACAGTAAGCAAGCTTGGCTCAAGTAGTCCACATGAAGCCCAAAGCAATACATGCTACATGACTAAATAGTTCTGTGGTACTATATTACTCCTCTCTCTGTACTTCTAAATAGATTCTCAAATAAATAATTTCTCCACCCCTTATTGATATAACCTAGGATGCACTCAGGTTTGAGCGCGCACTTTTAGTGCGATGCACTTCATACTTCAGCCTACTCTATCATAGAGCCTAAATAATAAAATTTATGAAAAATGTTTCAATTCGCGCCTTGGCATTCCAGCATATTGGTCTAATGCTGGTGTCTGTATTAGCGATTACTTTTTTCGGTTTTTTTCTATTTTTTGGGCAGTTGTACGAAAAACAGCAACAAGAATATAGAAATAAAACAAAACTTATTGCTGAAAATATCTCTCAAACCATCCTCTTTTATAATGAAATTATTAATGACCTAGCCAAACAGGCACAAGTCATTGAATTAATAAAAAACAATGATCGCGAAAAAGCACAGCAATGGAGTGCTGACACCCGCTCATTGCTCCCTTATAGTAATAGCTTGGCCTTATTGACTATAGATAGGCAGCTTATTGGTGATGCAAAACAACAAAAAATAGGCGCTTTATGCCTCAGAGACCTTCTATTAAGGTCAGAAGGAAAACTAAATATCATTCCGCCAGTACATCATCCAGTTGGAAAGAAATCCCATTTTGATATTGTCACACCGGTTTATCATGATGAAATAGTGATTGGGGTGCTTTTTGCCAGCTTTTCTTTAGAAATCATTCAACACATTACCGAACGACTCCAGCAAGACAATGAATATCTTTTTATTGAAACGGAGCAGCAGCTAAAAGTGGCGGAAGTCGGAAGTTTGAACTCTGAAGATAAGCATTCAGTCACAAATATTACAGGCACCAACTGGGTATTGCATAGCAAGGTTCCAGACTTCAAACTTGAAAACTTTCTAATTACCTACATACCCACAGCCCTAATACTGCTATTCATTATTATTCTGGTGACGGCGTTGTTTGTCATTAAACTAGGAAAAGTCATTATTCATGATATGTTAAATATCAAACAGGCTCTTGTTGCTGTCCATAACGGTGATTTTCTGCCAGGAAACCAGATAAAAGCAAGACTTAAAGAAACGCATGAAGTTGCCGAGCAGATTAGCGAACTGGCAACCGACATTTATGATTATCAACAACAATTGCTTGTATTATCATTTAAAGATGAGCTAACAGGTCTACATAACAGGCGAACGTTATTTAAGGACTATAAGAACTACCAGGCTATGATTAAGCGAGGTAGCACTTGCACACTGCTATTATTTGACCTGGATAATTTTAAGTTTTGTAATGATAACTTTGGGCATAATTTTGGTGATGAAGTTTTACAGAGCTTTGCCAGAATTTTACAAAATCATATACGTGCTTATGATAACTGTGCACGCCTTGGCGGGGATGAGTTTATCGCCATTATTCCTGACTGTAGCCGTCAAGAGATAGAAAAAAGGTATCAATATATTCTAAAGGAGTTACTCACTAAAAATAAAGTCTGGAAAGAAAAACATGATAATTTACTGCCGGTTACCACGAGTGCGGGTGCAGTCATCATTAAAAGAGCTGATATCAGTATAGAACAAGTCATTGAATATGCCGATAAAGCACTTTATAAGGCAAAAAATTCTGGTCGGGGGAAAATCTGTTTTTATACAGATTAGACTTTGTAGCAGAAACAAAAAAGGGCTACCTAAATAAATAGATAACCCTTTCTCTTGTATGGCGTCCCCAGGGGGGTTCGAACCCCCGTTACCGCCGTGAAAGGGCGGTGTCCTAGGCCTCTAGACGATGGGGACTAAGACTTTAATGTAAGCGAAAAAATCGCTTTCCTAATAACATAAAAAAAGCTTTTTCAAGCCGAAACCCAATTCCTATGGGTTTTGTATAATGGCGTCCCCAGGGGGGTTCGAACCCCCGTTACCGCCGTGAAAGGGCGGTGTCCTAGGCCTCTAGACGATGGGGACTAAGACTATTTCAACTAATTTGGTGGAGCCAGGCGGGATCGAACCGCCGACCTCAACACTGCCAGTGTTGCGCTCTCCCAATTGAGCTATGGCCCCTTTGAGTACCTAGTTGAGTTCTATAATTATACATGGTAATTATAGGCTGTCTAGTTTTTATTTTCTTTTATATACTTTATTGCTCTTTCAAGCCGGCTTAATGTTTTTTCCCTGCCTAATAAAGATAAAGTAATATCAATAGATGGCGACATGCCTGTTCCACAAACGGCAACACGTAACGGCTGTGCAACCTTGCCCAGCTTTAGCTCCAATTGCTCGGCTATTTGCAAAACGATATCATGCAAGACCTCACCCTGCCATTCAGGTACTTTGGTAAACGCATCCAATAAGACCTGTAAAACCTCATCCGTTCCTTGCTTGAAATTTTTCTTGGCTGCTTTTGCATCATATTCAGCAAAATCCTGATAAAAATAAACACTGGAATCTGCCATTTCAACCAAAGTTTTACTACGTTCCCGTTGTGCCTTAACTAGCTCGACTAATGCCGGCCCTTGAGTCTTAGCATCTATGCCACGTTGCTGCATATGCCATTGCAGATGTTTTGCAACTAACTTTGGGTCGGAGTTCATTATATATTGATGATTAATCCATAATAGCTTTTCCGTATTAAAAGCTGAAGCAGCAACATTGACCTGGCTTAAATCAAATAACTCAATCATCTCCTCGCGGCTAAATATCTCCTGATCACCATGAGACCAGCCTAACCTGACCAGATAGTTCAATAAGGCTTCGGGCAAATAGCCATCATCACGATATTGCATGACACCGACAGCGCCATGACGCTTGGACAACCTAGCACCATCATCACCTAATATCATCGGCAGATGAGCATAGTGAGGCAAGTCAGCACCCAATGCCTTTAAAATATTGATTTGTCTCGGCGTGTTATTAACATGATCATCCCCGCGCACTACATG
>WTCN01000043.1 GCA_013138555.1 Methyloprofundus sp.
GAACAAGAAGATTACCAGCTAGTTTTACAACAAGCTAAATCTCTAGTAACGAGCAACCGCGCACACTATAAAGAAGTTCAGTTACAGAAAAATAATATCAAGTCAGACCGCGCGCTTGCCAAGAAAAAACTTAAACTCGCGCAAGTTGAATATTCACGTATTGAATCTTTGGTTAAAAAGCATTTAATTTCTAAGTCCGCAGGTGATGCAGAACAAGTTAAGGTCTTACGTTTACAACAAGAAGTGCAAAAACTGAATAATCAATTAAAAACCTTGCCGCAACAAATCAACAGCGCGAAAGCTTCTTTAGCGATTGCCGAATCTGCGGTACAAACACAGAAGCGTAACCTAGGGCGTACCATTATCACCCTACCCTTTAATGCTCGAATTACACAACGTGCGATTGATGAAAATCAATATATTCAACAAGGCGCCTTATTATTCATCGCCCAAACAACTGATAAAGTGCTAGTCAATGCACAGTTTTCATTACAGCATTTTAGAAGCTTAGCAAAAGACTTCCAAGCCAATAAGACCATTCTTAAACAAGCCTTTATATCAGGCTTTTCGACAGAAATTTTTAATCAACTAGGGCTAAAGGCAAAAGTACGCCTAGCTGCAAATGAATCACCTTTTTGGCAAGCGAACGTAGAGCGTATTAGCGGGCAATTAGATCCAGACACCCGTACTTTAGGTATAGTAGTGAGTGTAGACAAGCCTTATGATAAAGTGATTCCAGGTGTCAAGCCACCCTTAATGCAAGGTATGTATACCGAAGTTTTTTTACAAGGCAAAGCTAAAACGTTTTATTTAATTCCGCGTGATGCCTTACATGAAAATGAAATTTTTGTGGTTAATACTCAACAGCAATTAGAGCGTCGTGCAATAGAAAACTACCAAGTACAAGGAAACATGTTGCTCTTAGCAACAGGGCTACAAGAAGGGGAAAAACTAGTTGTTTCTGATGTCTTCCCTGCTATTTCAGGGATGCAAGTGAAAACAACCGCTGATCCTCGCTTAGAGCAATCTATCGCTGACTGGGCAAAGGAGCAATAAGATGATTCGTTATTTTATATTGCACCCTACTGCGGCCAATTTGCTAATGGGCTTATTGATTATTCTAGGTTTAGTCACTTTACCCAACTTAAAGCGTGAGACTTTCCCCGAAATTAAACACTATGAAATTGAAGTCAAAATTTTATACCCAGGCGCTACACCACGGGAAATCGAGCAAAAAATTTGTAAACCTTTAGAAAATACCATTGATGGCACTAGCTATATTGATGAAATGCGCTGTGAAGCGCGTCAATCGATTGCCGTTGCGACAATCAAAATGCAAGAGCACGGCGATTTTGTACAATTCAACAATGATATACGCAGCGCCGTGGATGAAGTGGAAAACTTCCCCAAGGATAGCGAAGAGCCTATTATTAAAGAGTTAGGGCGTACTCAAGATGTGGTCACGGTGGCACTTAGTGCAAATATGCCCAAGCCCGAACTGAAAGACCTTGCAGAAAGTATTAAAGAACGCATGTTACGGGTGCGCGGTATTCCCTTAGTCAGTATCGAAGGTTTTTCTAAGCGTCAATTTAAAGTACAGCTCGCTCAAGAAAAGTTGCGTTTATATGGCATTAGCTTACAAACTGTTGCCACCATTATTGGCCAACAAAATTTGGATTTACCCGCAGGTGAAATTCAAACCGCTAAGCGTGATTATCAATTACGTTTTAATGATGAACGTCGCTCGCCTGATGAGTTAAAAGAACTACTGATTATCAAAGGCGAACACGGTAATGAAGTCCGTTTAGGCGATATAGCCACGATTATCGATAGCTTTGAAACCGCAGAAGATAAGGCTACTTATAATAATTTGCCCACCGCCTTTCTAAAAATTCGCAAAAATTCACAAGACGATAGTTTGCGTATTTTAGAGCAAGTGAATGCCTTTATTAAACAAGAACAACATGCCTTACCCGCTCAAGTTCACTTTAATTTAACCCAAGATTTCACCAGTGTTGTAGAAGATCGTATTGATTTATTAATCAGTAATGCATGGCAAGGTTTATTAATGGTGTTTGCGGTGATGTGGTTATTTTTTGGTACGCGCTATGCCTTTTGGGTAGTGATGGGCTTACCCGTGTCATTTTTAGCTAGTGCCTTTGTTTTAGCACAATGGGGCATCAGTATTAATATGCTATCGATGGTTGCCCTATTACTCGCACTGGGTATTTTAATGGATGATGCGATTGTGATTAGCGAAAGCATCGGTAAACATATCGCCTTAGGCAAAACACCTGTACAAGCCGCAATAGACGGCACAATGGAAGTCAAAAATGGGGTCTTATCTTCGTATATCACCACGCTATGTATTTTTACAGGCTTATTATTTTTAAAAGGCGATATAGGGCAGTTGCTGTACACGATTCCTGCGGTACTTATCTCAGTGATCAGCGTGTCATTGCTCGAAGCTTTTTTGATTTTGCCACACCATTTACAACATTCATTAGAAAAAGAACCGAATCAAGCGGTCTCGAAAGTCCGCCAAAAATTTGCTGAATATTTTGAAATACTGCATCTTAAAGTCAATGGCTGGGTCAAAAAACTGATTATTTATCGCTATTTATTTATGGGTTCAGTGCTCGGTGTGTTTATCTTGTCAGTGAGTTTATTAGTCTCAGGGATTGTTAATTTCTCCGCATTTCCTAATGTCGAAGGCGATTTATTACAAGCCCGTGTGCTACTGCCTGTGGGTAGTTCCCTTGCCGAAACCGAACGAACCATCGCGCAAATCAAGGCAAGTATTCAAACGGTAAATAAAGATTATCAAGAAAAACATCAAACACCCTTAATCTTAGGCACAACTGTACATTACGGAATGAATGCCGATGCTTTTGAAGGTGGCGCGCATTTAGCCACGCTGAGTGTGGATTTACTGACTGCTGAAAAACGCGAACAATCTATTCAACAAATTAGTGATGCTTGGCGGAAAAACTTAGGTGTCATCCCTGCCGCTTTAAATATTGCCATTAAAGAACCGATTATCAGCCCCGCAGGTCGTGCCATTTATATTCGCTTACAAGGTGATGACCTTAACCAGCTTTCAGCCGCTTCACAGCAAATGCAAAACTGGCTAGCAGGTTATACAGGGGTGAGTAATTTAATGGATGATTTACGCCCAGGAAAACCTGAATTCACCTTAAAGCTTAAAGCAGGTGCGCTGGCTTTAGGGCTAACCTCACAGGAAATTGCCGCACAACTCCGTGCCGCTTATCAAGGCATAGAAGTCTTAGAAACCGCGATAGACTTAGAAACTTACGAAGTGGTTGTAGAACTAGCTGAAGCCTCAAAAGACGAATTAGCAGACTTTGATTATTTCCCTATTATTCACCCTGTATCAGGCAAAATCATTCCTTTAGTGAATGTTGCTGAAATTCAAGCGACGCGTGATTTTTCACGCATTCAACGTATTAATGCACAACGTGCGGTGACGATTTTTGGGGATATAGATTCCAGCGTGAATAATACCCAAGCGATTTTTGCTTCCTTAGAAAAAGATTTCTTAAGCGAGTTTAAACAACAGCATCCTGATATTACTGTACATTTTGAAGGCGAAATAAAAGAAGGCCCGCTAACCCGTGCTTCCATGCGTAAAAGCATGTTAATGGGGCTGATCGGAGTCTTTGTCTTACTAAGCCTACAATTTCGCTCTTATTCCGAACCGATATTAGTCATGGCAAATATTCCCTTAGCCTTTATCGGCGTAATCTTTGGGCATTTAGTGATGGGCTTAGATATTACCATGCCCTCTTTATTAGGCTTTGTGTCCTTAGCAGGCATTGTGGTCAATGATTCAATCTTACTGGTAGAGTTTGTCAAAAAACATATTAAGGAAGGCATGAGCCCTCACCAAGCCGCCGCAAAGGCAAGTAGTGAACGCTTTAGAGCAGTGGTGCTGACTTCACTCACAACCGTTGTAGGTTTGACCCCGCTTTTATTTGAACAAAGCCCGCAGGCGCAGATACTGATTCCATTAGCGACTAGCATTGTCTTTGGCATTATCAGCTCAACGCTTTTGGTGTTGTTTGTCGTCCCTTGTTTGTATACGATTTTGGAAGATTTGGGTGTGGTACAGATTAAGCCGAGTACAGAAAAATCTAGCTAAGCAGGAATCTCGTTGCTTAAGCATAGATTCCCGAAGTCTACCCACGCTAGTCTGGGTAGACTTCGGGAATGACGATATTTATAAGCGACTGATTTCTTTAAGCCCTCTATTACTATAGCTAAGACGTGTACATCATCAGCTTATTTTTCAAAAAAAAAGCTTGCGCTTAGCAGAAAATGCGCCTATATTAGTCGGACTTTGAAGGCGACGCAGTTCAACACTGAATCATTTTTTAAAAAAAGATAAAAAAAAGGGTTGCAAACTCTTAAAAATATCGTATAATAGTTAAATCTTCTAAGGGTCCTTAGCTCAGTTGGTAGAGCACCGCACTTTTAATGCGATGGTCGCGAGTTCGAATCTCGCAGGACCCACCATAGAAGAGACTTAAAAAACAACCAGCCATTGAGCTGGTTTTTTTATGCCTAAAATCCCACATTCCGACCACTATTTTTATACTCAAGCGAGTTGTTCTTAATAGCATTCTGTCAATAGCTATAGGCCCTAATCAACTTTTCAAAAAAGTGACCTCAAAAGCCTTACAAGCTCTATACTTCTGCAGGTGATTAGAAAAACTAAAGGTTTCATTCATCTCATAGTTCTGAAAAATATCCAGCCCACGATCTAATAAAATTTTCCAGCCCTGATCAGTGACAATGTGCCTCGCATGTATCGTTCCTGTATTATCAAATTCCCAAGTAAAATGAATGCCTATTGCTGAGCAAGATTCTTGCATTTTTTCAAAATGTTCCTGCTGTTTATCACTTTTAAAATCATCTTCCGTCGTGATTAAGTGAACAGTGACTTCATTTTCTTCGGCTTTATGTTTAACAACTGTTTCAAGAAACTCCATAAAATTACGTACCTGATAAAAAAGACGCACATAAGGATCGGTAACTGTCATATTTTTTACATCAGCTAAATAAGCACCAAACAAGCTATCGTAAGAAACACCTCGCTGATTTTCTTGATAGGTCAAATGTTGCTCTTGTAAAATTTCGCCCTCAATAATTGGAGACTCAGAGCTTTCATTACTAGTACTCCCTACATCCTCACTATCACCCGTTGCAATGGTTTTATGATAATAGTTTGGATATTCCTGTTCTTCCAGAGTAGTGACATGCTGGGTATGATTTGTGCAGTTAAGATAGCTAAATTGAACTTCCGAATAAGTCGAATCTATCCGCATCAGCTGATCTTTTACCCGTTTTCTGCCTTCAATAGCTAACGTTAATAGTTCTTCAACCTCACCTTTGGAAGCGCCACCTTGAGGGAACAAGATTTTCATTAAACCAGAAAAGGTTTTATGAATACTATCCCTATCGCGTGTCGAAATATCACTCGATAAAGAAAAATATTCTTGATAACGGTCAGAATAATCGTGACTTCTTAATGAACGTAGGATTTCAGCCAGATAATCCACGACGAAGCCATAGCCATTAGAAAACATTTCTCCTCGGATAATGTCCACTTCCCAGCCAGGAATGTAAAAATGGATCCTATCTAAAAAGGCAGAGTCATAGAACTTTTCAGGTAACTCATCAAATAAGTCAGCATGCTTTAACATGTAAGGCACAGTGTGCTGAGTATTACCCACAAAAACAATCGAGGCTTCAGCACCTAACATTTCAATACCACGCGAAAAGGTCTTATTTGCCATGTAGTTTTTCATAATATCAACTAAAGCCTTATCAACACGTTTTTGCTTTCCAGCAAACTCATCAAAAGCAACCACATCCCAATAACCCACTAAACCAATATTCCCCGTCGAATTATTAACAAATAATTTAGGAACAGTGACTTCGCCTCCTGAAATCAAAATCCCATGAGGTGAAAATTCAGAATAAATATGTGACTTACCTGTTCCCTTAGGCCCTAGCTCTATAAGATTGTAATTACGCTCACAAAAAGGAATCAGCCGAATTAACTGAGTAATTTTACTGCGTTTGCTAAATTTTTCAGGATCAAAACCTATACTCTGAATAAGTAAATCAATCCACTCATCCAGACTAAATTTTTTTCTGGATTCAATATATCCATCGTAATCAAATTGCGATAATTGAATCGGCTTTAATGTCGATAATATCCAGGGACAAGCCTTTTTATCTTCAGTAAATTCATATTCGATATCAGCTATACACCAGACTCCACCGACTAATAATTTAGGATGTGCTTTAACAGTACCAGAATCGACTAATACTTTTTTAATACCCAAATTGGAAAATTCCGCCTCGTAAACATCTGCATTTTCATTCAACGCTACCGTAATTTTATCGATCACTTTATAGCGACCTTTTTCTTTAATGTTGGAGCGGATTAAACCCGCTTCATTACGATGCACATAATGCATACGCAAAATTTCCTTAACCGTCTCAATACCACTTTGAATGCTTGCTTCATCACTGGTTGCACAGTATTGACCTAATAAATATTCCAATACATATGACGGCACAATGGCATTGCCCTTAACTGCTTTTACTAGATCCTTTCTTACTACTAGACCAGAAAAGTACTTATTAATCTTTTCATCTAATTTGCTCATAACAACAATATCCGTTTAGAAATCAAAGTCACTGGTAAATGAACGTCGCATCATATAGCGTAATGATTTATATTCTTTAAAATGTGTGGTGCCAGCCAGTTTTTCATCTAATCGCAAAATCACTTCCTGGCCATTCGCATCATCCGCGTTACGGGTCAGTACAAAACGAACCTGCAACTCACGTTCTCTGGTGTTTTCTGAAATCAAATCAAAATTTAATTCATGGCAATCAGAAATCAATTCGCCATTTTCAGTATAAATACCTGCAAGCAATATTCTTGCTTGTAATTTATCAG
>WTCN01000060.1 GCA_013138555.1 Methyloprofundus sp.
TATCTAAAAGAATAATCTGTGGTTTAATTTTCAGCGCTGCCTGTATTCCTTCACTCCCTGTAAAAGCTTCGTGATATTGATAGTCAGTATGACTGCTAATAATTTTTTTCATTAACAGGCGATTAACAGCGTTATCCTCAATATAAAGAACTTTAACAATTGCTGCCTGTTGCGCATTTGACTTTGCATCAATAGAAAGTGCTGAAATAACTTGCGCCTGCTCTGATAATTCAGCTTGCTGTAGCTCTACCCAGAAAGTGCATCCTTTACCGTAACTGTTTTCAAGACCAATTGTACCCCCCATCATTTCAACCAGCTTTTTAGTTATCGTGAGCCCAATACCTGTCCCTTCAATACCTGATTGATCAGCTCCCAGCCTGTTAAAAGGCTTAAATAGGTCTTTTATCATATTATCAGGAATACCCTTACCGGTATCTTTTACAAAAAAGCGTACATTATTATCGCTTTGAGATAGCCAGATAGAGATAACACCGTGAGGCTTATTGTATTTAATGGCATTACTGAGCAAATTTGAAAGTACCTGATTCAAACGAAAAGAATCCGCTTTAACAAAAACCATTTCTTCAGCCGATAATTTGTCGTTAAACTCTATCTGTGCTTTTTGTGCCTGTGGACTATGTAATCTTAAGGATTGTTGAATAAAGTCAACCAGGTTTATTTTCTCAAAATTTAAATCAACTTTTCCACTTTCTATTCGTGATAAGTCAAGTATTTCATCAATAAGCTTTAATAAATGATGCCCCGCTGAATTGACATATTCCATGGATTCACTTTGATCTTCATTTAACCTTGCTTCGGTGTCTTCCAGTAATAATTGCGTAAAACCTAAAATAGCATTAAGTGGTGTGCGTAATTCATGACTCATACTGGATAAAAAAAGTGATTTTTCCCGATTAGCCTTTTCTGCCTCAAGTTTTGCTGCAATAATGGCATCCAGATTTTTTTGATCTTCAGTGACATCATGCAATATGCCCACATATTTTTTAGCCCCATTAATTGTCATGGGGGAAACACTTAACTCAATAGGAAACAAAGAACCATCTTTACGCAGACCTTTAAGTTCCATGGCTTTATTAAATATTCTGGGCTCATTTAATTTAGAATGCTGAAGATATTCATCATGTTTCTGACGCATATCCTTATGCATTAATAGCGATATATTTTGCCCAAGCAATTCTTTTTTAGAGCGATACGAAAACATTTCCAGCGCGCCAGGGTTTATCATTTCAATAATACCCTTGTCATCAATGGTAATAATGCCTTCTACCGAATTAGTCACGATGGCTTTTAAATTTTCCTGTTGATTTTTTAATTTATTTTCAGTTTTTTTACGTTGTGTTATATCTCGGATGATAGTCGTGAAAAAACGCTCGTTACCTGAGAACCATTCTGTATAGCTCAGTTCAATAAAAAGATGTTTTTGTTCTTTTGTCAGTGCATGAACTTCACTGGAACGCCTTTTTTGCTGTTGATTATCTGCAAATATTTTTTGAAAATTGAGTGCGTTTTGCTGAGGGATAATGATATCAATCGTCTGTCCAATCGTTTCAATTGCTTGATAACCAAAAATATGTTCAGCACCTTGATTCCATAAAATAATACGTCCTTCCTTATTCAAGGTAATAATCGCATCTGAAGTCGAATGACTCACTGCCTGAAAACGGACCTCATCTTTTCTTAAACGATCAATGACCTTATGTAATTCTTTAGAGCGCTGACTATGGCTAATAATATTGGTAACAAACATTTCTGTATTAGTATTTTTACTCAGAAAATAGTCTCCTCCTGCTTTAAGAGCTGCTATTTCACGCTCATCACCACTCTCTGAGGTTAAAAATAAAATAGGGATATGCGTAAAACGGTTATCCTGACGAATGACTGCAGCGACTTCCAGGCCGTTACAGTCAGGCATATTAATATCCAGCAAGATAATATCAGGGCGGAACGCAATCAGTGTCGTTATCGCCTCAAAAGGGTTGGCAATTGATTTACAGCTAAAGCCCTGTGGTCTAAGCAGTTTTTTGTAAAAGTCTGCAATCAAAACATCATCATCAATAATTAATGCCCGAAAATCTTCATGACTATTTTTTTTGCTATATCGGTCCAGTGTTTCTACTAGCTCTAAAATATTAACCGGTTTGACAAGATAACCACTCCCCCCTGCTCGAACGGCCTCCAGCCTAGCGCCAAAATCTTCACGATTAGACAGAAAGATCACCGGACAATGTATTTTATTCTCGGCTTTTAACTGTTTTATCAAATCAATCCCATTAAAAGGATAATGAGGGAAAATAATATCCATCAAAATAACGTCAGGCGTTTTGCCATCCAGAAAATCGGAAACAGACTCGGGTGTGTTTATACAGCTTATCTGGTAACCAAAATTCTTTGTTTGTTGCTGAATTAAAGAACTCAGTAATTCGTCATCATCAACCAGAATAATTTTATGCTCATTAGACGTTAAAAGTGGCTTGTCAATAGCGAGCTTTGTTGGCGTATCTTTTACAACGGGAGGCTGTTTTTTATTTTTTGATAGCTGTTTTATTTCAATAAGTAATTGCTGTATCTGAATAAACCAGTCTTTTGGGTATGGGGTCTTTGGATCTAATAAAATACTGCAAAAATGTTCCAGATTTTTGGCGCTATTGTAAACGTCTGTAAACTGGAAAGTCCCTGCAGCCCCTGCTAATTTATGCGCTAAATCGTGGGTATTTTTTAGTATCCGCCGGTTATTTTTAGCACCGACGGATAAACGGTTATCCAGCTCTAAAGTGGCCTGGCATAATTCATGAATACGCGCCGCCAGTTTTTCAGAAAAAGCCTGTTGTAATTCCTGTATACGGCTAAGAGCATGCTCTATATCAGTGCCCATTAAAACCAGCCCAGATATTTCTCAGTTCATCCGCTAAAGTCATAGGATCAAAAGGTTTATTGATAACATCAATAGCGCCTAATGCTTTAAATCGTTCTATTTCATCAGGTAATATTTTTGCGGTTAAAAATATTACCGGAATATGCCTGAGTACTTCATGGTTATTGAGCGCTTTTAAGGTACTGGGGCCGTCCATATCAGGCATCATCACATCTAAGAGAATAAGCTGGGGCTGAAAACTCATGGCCAGATCAATCACCGGTACACCTGACTCGCAGGTTTCAATTTCAAATTGACCAATACTTTCTAGCGCCAGGCTGGCTATTTCACGGATATCCGGCTCATCCTCTGCGTATAAAATTTTATTCAGTATTGTCATATTATGATCCTGATGGGGAGCTAAGCTCTTTAATAATCTTAACGAGTTCTTCGTTGGTAACCGTTGATTTTACCAGAGCGGCATCTACCTGATTAATAATATCCTGCTTAACAGCCTGAGCTGAAAAAATAATAACCGGCACCAGTGGCTTATGTTGATTAATCAGCGGGATTAAATCCAGGCCACTGCCGTCAGGCAGACCTATATCCAGAATCATCAAGTCAAAACGCGTACTCTCAATCTTTTCTCTGGCCGACTGCAGGGTTGAAGCCTGTATCAACTCTGCCTTACCACCTAACAATCCTGACATCATCTCAATCAGGTCTTGACTATCTTCAACGTGAAGAATGGTTAAGTGTTGGTTAGTTGATTTATTTAACGCTTGATGCAATGCCTTGGTTAATCGCCCCATATCAATAGGCTTGTCAATCCAGTCTATAATTTGTAATGCTGAAGAGGATGTTCTTTTGTTAATTTCAGCCTCGGCCGAGACAATAATAATAGGTAAACAAACATCCGTTTCCAGCGCACGAATATCCTGTATAAAGGAAAGTCCATCTTGACCGGGTAAACGAATATCAACCGTCATACCATCAAAATGGCCCGTTTCAAGAAGCTTTTTAGCGTCTTTAGTATTACTACAAGTCGTTACCTTAAAATTTTGCTGTTCCAGCAACAAGGAGAGTAAATTGGCAATATCTTTCTCATCTTCCAGCACCAGTATATGACCTTGTTTTTTAATTTTTTTGTTGACATCAGATAAGACTTCCGTTGCTTGCTCAGACTCTTCGACCTTGACAGGCTCTACTACCTGATACTCCAGTAGCTCAAAAAAGAAACAACTGCCCTTTCCTTCTTCAGTGATATAATCTATATGCCCACCATGATGCTCAACAATTGCCTTGGTAATATTTAACCCTAATCCGGTCCCCCCTTTTTGTCGGGTATCGGAAGAATCTGCCTGAGAAAATTTTTGGAAAATTTTATTACGATATTCATCGGGTATCCCTATGCCCTGGTCCGTGACAGAGACACGAATCATCTGAGCATTTTTTTCAATATTAATCAGCACCACACCTTTTTCAGGTGAAAACTTTGCGGCATTAGAAATCAGATTAGCCATGACCTGTTGTAAACGATGCTTATCACCTTTGATATAAAAGTCAGCAACATCGGCATTTAATTGTAAAGTAACACCACTACTGCTGGCATAGCTTTCATTCGCTTCAATACTTTGCCTGACCAGCTGTGTAATATTAAGCTTTGCAAACTTTAACTCCATTTTGCCTGCCTGGATTTTTTCAACATCCAGAATATCATTCACCAGATTGATTAAACGTTCGGTATTATTATGCGCCAGTTCAATCATACGATTGGCTTTTTCCGGAACTGTGCCGAGCACCCCGCTTTTAAGCATCCCCAGTGAACCACGAATAGAGGTCAGAGGCGTTCTCAATTCATGACTCACGGTGGAAATAAATTCGGTTTTAATCCGGTCTACATGTTTACGCTCTGAAATATCACGGATAACCCCCATAAACTGAATATCATCATTATGCTGTAGCTGATGTACCCATAACTCCACTTCAAAGCTCTCGCCATTTTTTCTTAAGCCTTCAACTTCGCGTGTTTTACCTATGACATGAGTTTGTCCGGTTGCTTGATAATTAGATAAATAAGCATCATGCATCCCCTTATAGGGTTCGGGCATTAAAATATTGATATTTTTTCCCAGTAATTCAGCGGGACGATAGCCAAACATATGTTCGACAGAGTTGTTAATGCTTAGAATTAAGCCGTTAGTATCAATGGTAATGATCGAATCAGATATATTATCCAGTAACGCCTTCAGGTGCTCTTCATTGATTGAGGATTGTTTTTTATTAAATAAAAACATCGCTAAAATCAGCAATAATAAGAGACTTTCCAGCCAGTTCTGGTTTTGCCAGTCATAAATTAAAATAATAACCGCCAGCAGCATACTACAAGGTATCAGCATTGAGGGAGACGCTATGAATGGTATTTTTTTTATTATGTTATTCATGGTGTTTTATTATTGATAATCATTCTTTTAAATTAGACAATTTCTCTGCCCCAGTATTGTGTAGGATTCAGACGTTCAGTCTGCATAGCTATGTTAGCAGTTGTTCAATGTTAAGTTGGTAACCTCAGTGTGTTATTTACGCCCCTTAACTAACACACAACCATCATTATAAATCAATGACTTATATTTTTTAATCATACAGATAGCATTCAGCCTGAAGCACCTTTAACACCATCCCTTCAATATAAATGAGAACCAGTTATCATTTCAAATGATATTATTCTATTCCTGTTTTAGAACGAGTACAATCGTATAAGAAGCAAAAATATAGGGCAAGCTAACATGGCAGAAAATTTAAACGATAAAATACTCATTGTTGATGATAACCAGCAGAACCTGGCGTTAATGGTAAAGGCATTGAAGAATGAAAAAATCGAAATTCATACTGCTAAATCAGGTGCCTTAGCTTTTGATAAATTACATAATTGTCAGTTTTCATTAATTATCGTTGACGTTCATATGCCTATTTTGACAGGTTTTGACACGGTTAAAATTATTCAGGAATCCCAGCTTTCTCAAAACACACCGATTATATTTATTAGCTCTCAATATAAAGCAGAAGCCGATATTGATAAAGGGTTTGCAATAGGTGCTTATGATTATATTCTCAGGCCCATCGACCTCACTCTTTTTAGAAACAAAGTAAAAACTTTTCTCCAGCTCTCCCGTACCGAACAAGAATTAAAGCTGGCTAATCAATTGCTTGCTGAAAAAACAATAATTCTCGACCAGAAACTAAAAAAGCAGATAGAAATTAACACCGAGTTACAATTTTCTGAACAAGTGTTCGAAAAAAGTGTCAATGGTATTATTATTGTTGATGAGAACTTAAGGTTTATTCGAGTTAATAAGGCATTTACGGAAATAACAGGCTATTCACATCAAGAACTTATTGGTAAAACCCCTAAAATATTATCATCAGGCGTTCAGGGAAAATTATTTTATGAAGAAATGTGGAAGGTTTTAAAAGACAAAGGGGCGTGGCAGGGTGAGTTATGGAATAAAAAGAAAGGTAACGAACTTTATGCAGAAATGCTTAGCATCAACGCAGTAAAGGATGAGCATGGCGTTGTCTCAAACTATATTGGTATTGTCAGTGATATTACTGAAAAAAAGCTTGCTAATGAAGAGGCTGAATATCTGGCTCATTACGATTATTTAACAGGCTTACCTAACCGTCTTCACTTAATGCATACCTTAAAAAAATACCTTAGCGATGAAAATATAAAATTCCTGGCAGTTATGTTTCTTGATTTAGACAAGTTTAAACCTATTAATGATCTGTATGGGCATCAATTTGGCGACGAATTATTGGTCGCTGTTGCCAAGCGTTTAAAGGGCTGCATCCGTGAGACTGACTTAGCTACCCGATTAGGAGGTGATGAATTTATTGTCATTTTAAACCAGTCCAGCCCGGCATTAGAAGCAAGTAAAAAAGTAGCCAGTAAAATTATTCAGGCACTCTCATCCACCTTCCATATCTCTGGCAAGGAGGTTACTATTAATACCAGTGTAGGTATTGCTTTATACCCTGAACATGGAAAAGATGCTGATTCATTAATTACGTTGGCAGATAATGCGATGTATAAAAGCAAAGAACAGGGAGCGGGACATTTTAATTTCTGACGGGTAGCCAGTTTACAGGCATCGAACTTAAAGTACCAGAATATGCATGAAAATAAAAACTTTTACTGGTTAGCTGGACTGATGCTCATGATTGCTTTAGCAACGATGACAGTTGTGTATGTCGTACTATGGCAAACGGCAATCGAACAAAAAAAGGCGGATTTAGTTCATATAGCCCAGAGTCAGGCGCGCCTAATCGAAGCCATTGCCCGCTTTGATATGCGTCATAATCGCATAGACTGGGAAACCCCCATCGGTGAACGCGGCCCTACTTCTTTATTATCACAGCGTGCTGGTGCCGATACCTTCAGTCAGATTGTTGATGCCCATAAACACTACAAAGGCTTTGGCCTGACAGGTGAAATCGTCATTGCAGGCATTGAAGATAGCCAGATACGCTTCCTGCTTCGTCATGGTAGTCAGATTTTTTCAGAAAGTAAATCAATCCCTTTTGATGCTAAATTAGCTGAACCTATGCGCCGTGCCTTGAGTAATTTATCGGGGACAATGGTGGGGCTAGATTATGATGGAACAGAAGTGCTTGCTGCCTACGAACCTGTTGATGTCCTTAACTTAGGCATTGTCGCTAAAATCAATTTTCTTGAAGTCAAACAGCCTTTTATCAAGGCCGGTGCTATTACTTTAGCGATTACTCTGGGCATTATTCTTTTGGGTGGTTTATTTTTCAGATTTCTTGCCAGCCCCATCGCCCAACAAATCATTGATAGTGAAAATAAATTTAAAAATCTGGTGGAAAATATTTCCGAATGGATCTGGGAAATCAATTTAGCAGGCGATATTTTATATAGTAGCCCTCAGACTAAAAAAATTCTAGGCTTCACTATCAATACCTACCCCGGCACCCAGCTTTTTCAATTTATTAATCCTCCCGAAAAACCCAAAGCTGTCGCTAGCTTTAAGCTTTGTATAATAAATAAGCAGCCTTTAATAGCACTAAAATGTAGCTTTATTCATAAAAGTGGACAACTCGTTCATATAGAACTCAATGCAGACCCTATTTTTGATGAGAATAATAGCGTCATTGGCTTTCGTGGTGTTGGTCATGATATTTCCGAGCGCGTTGCCAAAGACGATCAACTGCGATTATATCAAGAAACTCTTGAATTAAGAGTCCGTGAACGCACTGAAGAGTTAGAACAAATCAATACCGAAATGCGTAATTTTGCCTATATCATCTCGCATGACTTACGCTCACCTCTGGTCAGTATCACCGGTTTTATAGGTGAATTAAAAGAGGATATTGAGCTCATTAGAAAATACTCAGAAAATCATGATAACAGTTCAGAGCTTACAGAGGCTTTAAACGAACGCATTCCTGAATCTTTATATTTTATCAATAGTGCCACTGAAAAAATGAATCACTTGATTCAATCAATTTTAATGCTATCAAGAGCAGGACGCAGAGAGTTTCACTTTGAACCCGTTAATCTTGCAGAAATCGTTAAAAACACCTTAGATTCATTTGCCTATCAAATTGACCACTTTAATGTATCTGTCAAAGTAGGTGACTTACCCACCCTAATAACTGACCAACTGGCGATGGAGCAAATTATCGCTAATTTACTGGGGAACGCTTTAAAATACTTATCATCTGAACGAAACGGTGTTATAACTATTTTTACTGAAGACTCAGGACAACAATCCATTATTCATATTCAAGACAATGGCAGAGGAATATCAGCAACTGATTTACCGCATATTTTTGAATTATTTAAACGTGTCGGCAAACAAGATGTGAGTGGTGATGGAATGGGTTTAACTTATGTACAAACCCTGGTACGTCGATTAGGCGGAAAAATAAGCTGTACCTCCACCTTAGAACAAGGTAGTCAATTTAGCTTTTCCATGTTTAACCAGGCTGAGGTAGCAAAAAAATGAATAATATAAGTATTATACTGGTTGATGATGAACCTGCTCATAATGCCTTAGTCAGGCGCAATTTAATAAAGTGCGGACTTGCTAATGAGATCATTCCTCTCAGTTCAGGCCAGCAACTATTAGACTTTATTTTTACCGAAGGTAAATATAAAAATCAGCCATTGCCGCAAAAAATCCTTATTTTACTGGATATCAACATGCCAGGCATAACCGGCATCGAAGTATTAAAAACATTAAAAACCAACGCGATAAGCTGTCATATTCCGGTGATTATATTTACCACCAGTGATGACCCAGCTGAAATTAATACCTGCTTTCGACTAGGCTGTAATGCCTACCTTGTAAAACCCGTGGAGCATCATCAATTTGTTGAAAAAATACAGGAACTAGGGCGTTTTTTAGCTTTAACACAAATCCCTTATGCGACAACATGACTGAAGAAATCCACATTCTTTATCTTGAAGATGATATTCCGCTTGCTAACCTTATCAAGAGAAAGCTAGAGCGCAAAGGCTATCATATTGAATTAATAGCCGATGGCTTAGACTGTGTAGAAGAAGTCAATCGTACTCAGGTAGATTTATTGATTGTCGATTACAATACACCTGGTTTAAATGGTTTAGAAGTTCTAAAGATTTTACAGGCAGCGCATAAAATGCCACTAAGTATCATGGTTTCAGGCAGCCATGACGTACAAATTGTTATTGCAGCAATGAAATTAGGCTGCTCTGACTATGTGATTAAAGAAATTGATAATTACTTTGATTTATTATTAGTCAGTGTTGAGAAAGTACTGGAAAAGAAACGCCTTATTAAAGAAAAAGATTTAGCAGAAATCGCATTGATCAACAGCAACCAAAGCCTACAGCGCGCACAAAAACTAGCAAAAGTAGGAAGCTGGGAATATTACCCAAATGAGAAAACAGCACTATGGTCTGAACAGGAATACATTAACTTTGACTGTCCTATTAACGAAAAGCCTACTTATGACAAATACACGCGCTATATTCATCCAGAAGATAGAGAGAAAGTAGAGCAACAAAATGCGCAACTCATGGTAACAAAGTACCCTCTGGAGATGGGCTTTCGTTTACAGCTTAACGATGGCACAATACGCCATCTACACTCCCTGACCGAGATAGATAGTGATTCACAGGGTAATATTAAACGCATCTTTGGGATCACTAAAGATATCACCGAAGAAGTCACTTCTGCCGCGAGTCTTAAACAAGCTGCAACCGTTTTTAATAATACCACAGAAGCCATTTTTATTACCGGTGCAGATAATAAGATTATTTCTGTCAACCCCGCTTATACTAAAATCACAGGCTATCAAGAATACGAAGTATTAGAAAAAAACCCGAATGTTATCAGTTCAGGCTATCACGACAAAACCTTTTTTGAAAATTTTTGGCATGAGCTCCTACATAATGGACGATGGCAGGGAGAAATCTGGAATCGCCATAAAAATGGCACTATTTTCCCCGTCTGGCAATCTATCACAGTCATTAAAGATGTCACTGGAGAAATCGTCCAGTTTGTATCTATTTTTAATGACATCAGTGCCAGAAAAGCAGATGAAGAGCTTATTCGCTACCAGGCAAACTACGATAGTCTAACCGGCTTACCTAATAGAAACCTATTTCTAGATCGTATTGATGTCGCCTTAAATAAAGCCCGCCGTGAGAATAAACAACTCGCTTTATTAATGATAGACCTTGACCGTTTTAAATGGATTAACGATACTTTAGGACATAAAGCAGGTGATGTTTTATTACAGGAAACGGCAAAACGCCTCGTAAACTCGGTACGCCATTCAGATACTGTCGCTAGATTAGGCGGGGATGAATTTATTATTATCGCTTCCGAATTACAGCATCATTCAGATGTTGAAATGATTGCTCATAAAATTTTCTCATCGTTTAAAGTCCCCCTGCTTATAGAAAGTCATGAAGTTTTTATTTCCGGTAGTATTGGTATCACTATTTTTCCCGATGATGGCGACACAGTAGAAAAATTACAAATGAATGCTGATAATGCAATGTATTCAGCCAAAGAAAATGGACGTAATCGCTTTCACTACTTTACACCACAATTGCAAGCAAAAGCAGAGCGGCACTTACAAATAGTCTCATTGCTACAGCAAGCACTGGATAAAAATGAATTTGATATCTACTACCAACCCATTATCGACTGCGAACAACAAAAAATTGTCAGTGCCGAAGCCTTGATTCGCTGGCATCAGCCTACTCTCGGATTCATATCCCCCGAAGAGTTTATTCCCCTCGCTGAGGAAAGTGGTTTAATTCGTCCTATTGGTGACTGGGTTGTGCACCGTGTTGCTCAGGATATGCAGCGCTGGCAAGAGTCAGGACTCCCGGCGATCAATATCTCGATTAACAAATCGGTACACCAGTTCTCTAAAAATACCTGTGACAAGGACTGGCTTGCTATTTTCACTCAACATGAAATTGATATTAAGCGAATTATCGTTGAAATTACCGAAAGTGTTTTTATGGAAACAGAACATAACTATGCCTTAAATCTAGCCAATATGCAGAAACAAGGTATGAGAATTTCTTTAGATGATTTTGGGACCGGCTACTCCTCGTTAAGTTACTTAAAGCGATTTCCCGTCGATATATTAAAAATTGACCGCTCTTTCATTAGTGACATGAGTGAAAACAGTAGTGATGCCATGCTGGTAGAGCTTATTTTGAGTCTAGCAAATAAAATGCATATTAAAGTGATTGCCGAAGGGGTTGAAAACGCTGAACAACTCATGTTTTTAAAAAAGCATCATTGTCAATATATACAAGGCTATTATTATAGTCCACCACTCCCTCACCATGAATTTGAAGACTTTATTAACAAGCCCATTAACAGTAAACTCTAGTCATGAATAACCCTCTACTATTCATCATCGGCACTTTATTTGTCACAGCTCTAGCAGCAGAACCACTAGAATGGCCAAGTTATGGAGGAACACTCGCTCAAAACCGGTTTATTGATGACCCTAGTATCAACACCGGCAATGTTAGCCATTTAAAATTAAAATGGCTGTTTCAAACAGGTGTTGTCGGCTCCTTTGAGAATACACCGATCGTCAAAGACGGTGTCATGTATATCACCACCCCTTATAATCATATTTATGCGCTGGATGCAGGTAGCGGAAAACGTTTGTGGCGCTATA
>WTCN01000262.1 GCA_013138555.1 Methyloprofundus sp.
ATTCGTCCGTATCCCAACCCAGAATCGCGCCAGCATTGGCATCAACACTGCCCAGCATCTCCACAGAAGCCGCAAGCATCAGATCATGTGCAAAGGTATGGCCTGCCAAAGTACAATGATTGGCCTCTATATTCAGCCGGAAATCATCTTGCAAATCGAACTCGCGTAAAAACCCCAGCACCGTCGCGGCATCATAATCATACTGATGCGTCATCGGCTCACCTGGTTTAGGCTCAATATACAGTGCCCCTTTAAAACCCTGTGCGCGGGCATAATCTTTCGCCATATGCAGAAAAGCCGCCATTTGCTCCCGCTCCTGCTGCATATTGGTATTAATCAAAGAACTATAACCTTCCCGCCCGCCCCAAAAGGTATAACCCTGACCATTCAGCTGAATAGTGGCATCAATGGCATGTCGCACCTGCGCAGCCGCATAGGCCATAACCAGTGGATCAGGATTGGTCGCAGCACCCTGCGTATAGCGTGGATGTGAAAAGAGATTTGCAGTCCCCCATAGCAGCGAACACCCCGTTGTCTTTTGTAGAGCTTCTGCATGATCCACCATGATTTGCAGCTTAGCAGCGCTCGCGGAAATATTAGCGCCCTCCGGTGCAATATCCCGATCATGAAAACACCAATGGGGAACGCTGAGTTTTGCAAAAAACTCAAAGGCGGCATCCAGTGTATAGCGTGCATTATCCATATCCGAGCCGGATTTATTCCAGGGACGATCATACACACCGCCACCAAATGGGTCAGCACCTGTTCCTTTCATGGTATGCCAGAAAGCAACAGCAAACTTTAGATGCGCTTGCATGGATTTACCCGCAACAACACGCTCAGCATCATAATATTTAAACGCCAGGGGGTTATCGGATTCCGGGCCTTCATATTGGATTTGACTGGAAACTTCCGGGAAGTATTGAGTTGTCATGCTAACTCCTGTATTGAAATCACATATTGAAACGGATAACATCCCTTGAAGGGATGGTATCCGTGTTGTATTTTGCTGAAAATCGATAATACAACCTTAACCACTGCGGAATATCACGCCTCACCCGGATTAAATCGTTTAGGATTCCAGCCCATATGATTGTAAAAATTGTAGCGATAAAACCCCAGCCACTCATGAATAGCAAAGTCCATGACAGCAAAGTTATACCATAAGGGAATCATTGATAACTTAGCACTCATATAATCCGCCCTGACCGGAATAGTATTGATGCCAAAATACGAGAAATACGCCTCACTTCTTTGCAGATGCAGCCCTGAAGTTACCAGGATGATACTATCATATGATTTGGTTTTAATTATATCACTTGTAAACTGGGCATTTTGCCAGGTATTCATGCTCTTAGATTCTTCTATGATGTCTGTTGCTACAATCCCTAGATCCAGCAAATAGCGTTTATACACTTCTGCTTCGGATTCACCCTGTTTAGAGGCATCCCCACCACTAACAATAATATGACAGTCAGTGGCGTTCTGAGCGCAATCATTATATAAACGCACTGTTTCCGAGATTCTTGCGTAAGAAAAAAGAGTCGGTTCTATACCACGTGTAAGTTTCTGCGTACCAGCGCCTAAAAGCACGATGACATTATAAGTCAACCAGTTAACTTTCGTTCTATCTGCGTAACTCTCTTGCAGCTTATCCAATAAATACCCGGGTGCTATTCCAGTGCCTATTAAAATGACTATCAAGACAATAAAAACAAGCAAAGTATTCTTTGCCTTATTCCATCTAAGAAAATGAAAAAGAGTCGTGCAGAAGATGCTGGCAAAAATGACTAATAGGCTCATATTTATTCCTTATCATAATCCAGGTGCATTAATGATACGGGTTTTTAATCGTTCCCACGCTCCGCGCGTGGGAATGTATCTATCGATGCCCCCTAAAAATCAAGACTTGCACCATAATCACGTAACCAGGCCTTTCTTTCTGCATAATCAGGCATCAGCTTATCCACCTCATTCCAAAAAGCGACACTATGATCACGATAATGAAAATGACACAGTTCATGCGCTACGATGTAATCAATTATCTTAGGTGGAGCCATCATACATTTCCAATGAAAAGCGAGCTTACCTGCCTTTGAGCAAGATGCCCACTTAAACCCATGATCTTTAACTTTTATGGCTACCGGAACAACGCCAGCCTTAGGTGCAAAATAGTTAACCCGCTCCAATAAGCGCTGCAAACCTTTTTCGGTATAGAACGCTTCTAAAGTCGCTTTAGCCGCCTGCTCACCGCCCAAATCAATCACATCCCTAGAAAGACAAAAATAACCATTTTTCAATTTAAGTTGAGTATCTTGATTAGAAACCAGTTTCAAACGATAATTCCGCCCCAGATATAAAAATGTTTCACCATTAACCCATTCGCGGACGACATGTGCCGCATTCAGATCACGCCATTCAGCCAGGTTTTTATAAATCCACAAACGTTTGCTATCAACGACTGCATCAACTTGCTCAGCTGTAAAATGCTTAGGCGGTCTTACCGCAATAATACCGTTCCGCTCAATCACAATATCTGTTGTTTTGCGATCTGCCCCTGGCAATAATTGATAATCAATATCTCGCACACGCCGAGAAATCATGAAATCCCCTTTAATAATTCATCATGCCTATTCTTAGCTAACTTCATAATCTCTACGGTAACACGTTCTCTATTTTGTTTTAATTCGGGGATATTTGTTAATGTTAATGCTGTTTTAATCTGGCTCCGTAGCTGTTTTTGCTTATCGGGGTTTTGCCAAAATTCAATACCACCAATCGTCTCCTGCAACACATCAACCACTGTCTCCATCAATGTTTTCATTTTATCCTTAGCATGACTTGGTACTTCGCCTTTTTCAAAAGCCTCGTTGATAATGTGATGGTAAAAAGTGGTCGCCTCTTGACTCATTCCTGCTTCACCTTCTGTACGGCCTTCAACCACTTCAGTTCTTAATTTTTCTAATTCTTCTGCCAGTATCTCCCACTGGTCATTATATTGATCAATTAGGTTTTCGACTTTTTCAGACATACTTTTATAAAATGCAGGGTCTTCATCTTCATGTACCGTGCAATGCTTACGAATGGCATGTTCCATTTCGCTCGCCTTTGCCTCATCATTATCGCCAGCATGTTGATTAAGCTGTTCTATAAAATCATCCGCCAACAATTCAACGGGTGGAATTTTAGGATTGATACCCAAACTGATTAAATGCGCATTGATTAAATCCTTAACTTTTTCACCCGCATCACCTAAATCAAGACTGTCATCTTTATAGCGTTCTTTGACCACCCGTAAAATATAAGCAAAACGCTTGGCTGGCACACGAAAAGGATGTGCCGCTTCATGCGGCAAAATAATATCCAGACTCATCAGAAATTTTTTCAAATAAACTTCATAATCAGCACGTAATTTTTCATTTTTAAGCAAGCTTACCGCCTGATGAACCACTTGAGCATCCGCCTGAACATCAACTAACGCCCCTTGTACAAAAGCTTCAACATCCTGCACCTTATGCTGCTTAAAAAGCTGTAATAAACGTTGATAACGCTCTTCCAAAATAGGCACTTCAGAAGTAATATTTTTCAAGCTTAACGCCAGTTCTTGCTGCTCATCGGTTGCCGCATAAATGCTTAATGCATCGGTTAAATGATTTGCCAAGCCAATATAGTCAACAATATACCCTCTGGTTTTCCCTTTAGCCACACGATTGGTTCTAGCAATCGCCTGTAACAAGGTATGCTCACGGATTTTTTTATCGATATACATGACTTGCTCAACAGGCGCATCAAAACCCGTTAACAACATATCGCAAACAATTAAAAACGCGATACCGGTATATTCTTTATCACTCTCTTCCAGATCAAACGGCTTACAAAAATTCTCTACCGCATTCCAGGCCTTAGCTTGCTTTCTGGCTTGAATAACAAAAGCAGCCTCATTCGTCCCACTGGAAGAAATAATGACCGCTGCCTTTAAAAACTCAATCTTCTTAATCAAATGCTCATCAGGTTCTGGCATAACCCGTTCTTGCTCGGCTCTTTCAGTAATCGCTGTTTGTATCGCCAACTGATAACGCATAGCCGCCACTTTAGAATGACAAACGACTTGTGCTTTAAAGCCATTGGGTAAAATATTATCAACATAATGATTGACCATATCCTTAGCAACCGCATTAATACGTTGCTCTGCCTCTAAAATATCCCCCGTAGCCCCATATTTTTTCTTGATAGCCAGTAATTCAGCATCGCTACGGTCTTTGAATAAATCTTCAAATCCGGTTTCAAACGCATGCTTTTCATTCAGCGCCGTATCAATAGTCTTACCTTCGTATAATATCTGCAAAGTGGTGCCATCTTTAACGGCATCCATTAAACGATAAGTATCAATATAAGCACCAAAACGTTTCCAGGTTTTCTTTTCACCGTGCCGTTCGGTAATCAATGGTGTCCCTGTATAAGCAATACGTGTGGCATTCGGAAACGCTTCAAAAATATTATCACCTAAATCGGATCCCTGGGTACGGTGCGCCTCATCAATCATTAAAATGATCCGCTCAGAACGATTGACCACACCAAAGGTCGTTGCCGAAGGAATGGCCTGATAAGTCCCCAATGCTTCCGCTACTTTTAGCGGCAAGCTATGCTCACGTAACAGAAACTTATGCGCCATCACCATATTAATATCCGAGGTATCACTGCTTAGATGATCCCGCAACTGCCTGGAACTTTCTATCACATTAACACGGCCGCCAATCAAAACGGCTGTTTTACTGAGTTGCTCTTCCAGATCAGAGCGATCATTAAGCAAGACAATCTTGAAATCATTTAAATCTATCGAAGTCCTTAACATTCGCGCCACAAAAATCATGGTCAACGACTTACCCGAGCCTTGAGTATGCCAAACCACACCACTACGTTCTAGCGCATTATTACCGACACGTAAGCGTTGTAATATCTTATTAGCTGCACGAAATTGCTGATAACGGCAGACCACTTTTATACGTGGGCCACTATCAGTATCCATAAATACCGTTGAGGTACGTAAAATCTGTAATAAATTTGGCTTACTCAAGATGCCCGCAATCAACTGTTGCTGCTGATTCATCTCTTTGATAAGAGCATCATCCTCAGGCCATAAGGTTTTCCAGGCATAGAAATGCTCTTCACCCGATGTCAGCGTCCCATAATCGGCTTCTACCCCACTACTACGCACGACCAACAGATTACTATAAAACAGACGTGCTTCACCTTCTTTTAAACCGGCTTGTAGGGTTGCTTTACGGGCATTACGGTAACGCTGCAACTGAATAAAAGCTTCGTGCATAGGATTAGCACAATTCGGCCCGCCTAATTTACACTCCACCACAATAAGAGGAATACCATTCACAAACAAAACAATATCGGGAATGATAAATTGCTTAACACATCCCGGTGTATCAATACGGAATTGATTAATCGCATGAAACTGATTATTTTCTGGATGGGCAAAATCAATCAATTTAACAATAGGATCTTGTTCGCCAGTCAGTTCATTCTCGTTGACTTGTGCTTTAAACAACAGCGCCTGAATCGCTTCATTCGCTTCCAGTAAAGTGCGGTTTGGATGACGCAGAATTTGGGTTTGTAAATCCTGACATTGATTAGCGCTTAACCAAGGCTGACCTATCTCTGTTTTATTAAGGGTACGAATAGCCTTGTTAAACACATCAGGCAACAACCATTCACGAAAATTAGCACGTAAACTAATTGTAGGATCTTGAGGAATACCCTGCCCCTGATCAATAACATCCCAGCCTTGATTTTTTAACTGCTGTAAAAAAGGCTGTTCTACTTCCGTGTATTCAGACATAACGATTCCTTACCCAATCGGACAAATGGCCAAGCGCTCCAAGGCAAAACCCAGCAAACGATCATCAAACAATTTTAATTTACGCTGAGCAGCAACATTGCCGCCTGGCCATTGCTGTAGACCATGCTTTATACTCGCAAGCGTAGCCTCACAGCCTTCTTTATAAATCAACCAATCAACGGTGGCCAATAGCTCCATCCCTAAGGGTGATTCAAAGCCATCAATTAATGTAGCAGTGGCCTGTAATGCATCTTGATAATCTTTCGCCTCAGCCCCCTTTAAATAGTTCTGGACTACCTCTTTCTTCTCATCATCAAAGCGAATCACATCCAAAGGCTCCGTATCAGCGATACGTTTTTCACAATGCAAATAACTGCCATCCATCGCATTTAATAAATGTTCCAGACGATTAGTATAAGGACCAAATCTATTGGCAGAAAACTTTAGCTTTAATGGATTATCAGCTGCCATTTTCTCTATATAACGCTCTAAAAACCAGGCCAGTTTCTGTACTTCTAATAATGAACATTCAAGCCCTAATACCGAATAACGACGTACTAATTCAGCAATCAAGGCGCGTGCCGGGGTTAATTTTTTAACATCCTGTTTTTTTGCTACATTTTGATAAGTTTCGGTAGGTTCATAAATCACAATATCCACAGCGTCCAAATCGGCCAACACCGTTTCTATCATTTGTTTAACGGGTTTCCAATCTAAGCCACCATTACCGCAGCCCAAAGGCGGTATGGCAATAGACTGAATATTGTGCTCGATAATCACATCATGTAAATCACGCAAGCCCTCAAGCACCCACTCTGGTTTGGTCGGGTTACGCCAATGTTGTTTGGTAGGAAAGTTAATAATCCATTTAGAGCCAAATAAATCCTGACGCTCAGTGACAAACATCTTTCCAGTAGCCAGCTCACCCGACTTACAGCTTGCGGCATAACGTTTGAAATTATCAGGAAATGCCTCTTTAAACATCAAAGCAATCCCTTTCCCCATCACACCAACCGTATTGACAGTATTAACCAGTGCATCAACTTCAGCTTCTAGTAAATTGCCTTGTGTATAACGAATCATTTAAAAATACCACATGTTTCTTTTGACAATCTGTAATGACTGATTACGCGCCTCAGCCATCTTTTGC
>WTCN01000215.1 GCA_013138555.1 Methyloprofundus sp.
ACATAGCTGTCATATAAGTGTCATATAATTGTCATATAACTGTCATATTAAGGCAGTTTTTTGCTATTATTACCCAACCATCATTATTATAAACTTGTTCTTAAAGAAAACGTATGGAAGTTAATAAATTAAATACCTTAGAAGGCAGAGGTGCAAACCTGCGCCTTGATATACTCAAATTTGGGGGAGCTTTACTCTTTTTGGCTGCAGTTGGACTGTTTATTAGCGCCACGATGGGGCATGTCCCTAACCATACCTTTCTTATCGTTTCCGCTGTTATTGGCGGCTATATGGCACTTAATATCGGAGCCAATGATGTCGCCAATAACGTGGGTCCAGCAGTAGGTTCCGGTGCTGTTTCATTAATAGGTGCTATCTGTATCGCGATGGTATTTGAATCTGCCGGTGCATTGATTGCAGGCGGTGAAGTCGTCAGCACGATAAAAAAAGGCATTATTGATCCCTCGCTGATCAATGACTCGGATACTTTTATCTGGTTAATGCTGGCTGCTCTACTCGCTGCAGCTATCTGGCTAAATATTGCAACTTTTTTCAATGCTCCCGTTTCTACCACACACTCGATTGTCGGAGGAGTTTTAGGGGCTGGAATCGCGGCAGGCGGCTTTGGTATCGCAAACTGGCCAGTGTTTGGAAAAATTGCTGCTAGCTGGGTTATTTCTCCCGTTTTAGGTGGACTTATTGCGGCAACTTTCCTGTATTTAATTAAGCGTACGATCACCTATCAGGAAGATAAGGTGCTCGCTGCAAAACGCATTGTGCCAATATTAATTGCCTTAATGGCCTGGGCATTTTCGACTTATTTAATTTTAAAAGGTCTGAAAAAAATCTGGAAAGTAGACTTTGTTATGGCTGGCTCCCTAGCTCTTGCAATTGCCATCACAGTGTATTTTGCTATTCGCCCTTTAATCAATAAAGCGGCTAGATCACTGGATAATTCAAAAACCAGTGTCAACACCTTATTTACTATCCCACTTATCTTTGCTGCCGCCTTCCTTAGCTTTGCGCATGGTGCTAATGATGTCGCTAATGCGGTAGGTCCTTTAGCGGCGATTAATGATGCCCTTAACAGTGGCGGTATCGCCAAAAAAGCCGCTATCCCAATCTGGGTCATGCTGGTTGGAGCCTTAGGTCTCTCATTAGGTCTTGCTCTCTATGGCGCTAAACTGATTCGTACCGTAGGTAGTGAAATTACTGAACTGGATAAAATGCGTGCTTTCTGTATTTCTATGGCAGCCGCTATTACCGTCATTATTGCCAGCCAACTTGGCCTACCTGTGAGTTCGACTCATATTGCAGTCGGTGCTATTTTTGGTGTAGGTTTTTTACGTGAATACTTAAAACGCACCGATGCCAGACGACTTGATGAAATTAGAGAGCACCATGAACATTTAGACCCTGAAGCCACTGAAGCTTTTTTAGATGCATTTAAAAAAGCCGATATCGCAACTAAGTCTACAATGTTAAAAGACCTGAAAGCACAAAAGAAGGGTGCTGAATTCACTCGAAAAGAACGCAAGAAACTTAAAAAAGTTTATAAAGAACAGCTCGTTAAACGCTCTCATGTCTATAAAATTGCCGCAGCCTGGATAATTACAGTTCCAACCTCTGCCTTTATGGCAGCATTTTTATATTTTACGATTCGTGGTATGTTAATTCCTTAATTTAAACAACGGGCATATCAGGAAGTGTTGCTTTCAGATCCGCTATACCCCTTAGGAACGCGCATAAAATAAAATCTACACTTATTAATGGAAGCGGGGTCTTTTAGCCCCGCCGTCTCCTTGCAGGACTAAAGACCCCACTTCCAAGTTGCCTAAATTATTTCATACACATTTCTACCTAGAGCCTCAAGCACTTTACACACATTTATTTTTTACTCGACTAAAACAAAAACCAATCTTGCTAAAAAATAAATAAAATCAGTATTGACTTCCATAACAACCTGATTAATAACATTATTTTAGAATAGTAACAATTTCATACAATTTAACAAACAAGCAATAAAATCAAGGCATACACCCGCTTATTCTAACCTTATCCACAGAGTTATCCACAGCTTTTGTGCATAACTTTATTTTTTATAATACCGATAAGGACTTAGCATTTTTATATCGAATTTTTATCCACTGAAAGGTCACCTGTGAACAGCTCAAAAAAAATAATTTTAAGCGTAGCCGTTCCGATTCCTCTCAATCGCATATTTGATTATCTGCCACCTGATGACTGCCTTCCTGAACAGCTACAACCCGGCGTGCGTGTTAAAATCCCTTTTGGTAAAAATACAAAAATTGCTATTTTATTAGCCTTAAAATCTGACACTAATATAGAGACGAGTAAGCTAAAAAAAGCGCAAGCAATTTTAGACACCGCTCCTTTGCTATCCAGCAAAGATCTGGAGCTACTTTATTGGACACAAAGGTATTATCACCATCCTATCGGTAATGTCTTCTTAAGTGCATTCCCTACCGCCTTACGCAAAGGAAAATCCAGTAAGCTTAAACCCTCCCCCTACTACCTGTTAACAGAAACAGGTAAGAACATTGATGAGCAGGCGCTTAAAAATGCACCTAAACAACTTGCACTACTAAGACACCTTAAAGCACAGCAGCAAGCATTAAACGCTCAGGAAATCGCACATTATTTCAAACTGTGGCGACCGTCTTTAAAAGGCTTGATTGAAAAAAAATACGTTATAGAAACCAGCCAGCCAAGTCCCAAAGATGAACCTATTACACGCCAGGCAGCACTAGCAGCAAACCCGGAACAACAAGCCGCTATTAATACAGTGACAGCAGAGCTGGATAAGTTTGCCGTATATTTACTCGAAGGCGTGACTGGCAGTGGAAAAACCGAGGTATATTTACAAGTCATTCAGCAGGTTTTAGAAAACGGCTTACAAGTACTGGTGCTACTACCTGAAATCACTTTAACACCGCAACTGGAAGCACGTTTTAAACAACGCTTCTCGGTTGCTATAGAAACCTATCACTCACAGCATAATGAAACCCAGCGACTCACTGCCTGGCTTAATATGCAACAAGGTAATAGCGCCATTTTACTAGGCACACGCTCTGCCCTGCTAACCCCCTTGCCTCGGCCTGGATTGATTATTCTGGATGAGGAACACGATGCTTCTTTTAAACAGCAGGAAGGTTTTCGTTTTTCAGCCAGAGATGTTGCCATCGTGCGCGCTAAAATGCTTAATATTCCCATTATTTTAGGCTCCGCTACGCCTTCTTTGGAAAGCCTATATAATGTCCAGAAAAAGCGTTATCAGTTACTAAAGTTGCCTAAACGTGCTGGTGTCGCAATACCACCCAGCTTATCTTTACTTGATATTAGAAACCAGAGCCTGCAGGAAGGCTTATCGCCGCCATTAATTAGGGATATCAATACAACACTCGCAAAAAACGAACAAGTCTTAATTTTTTTAAACCGCCGAGGCTTTGCGCCCACTCTTATTTGCCATGGCTGTGGCTGGGTTGCGCAATGCTCACGCTGTGACGCTAATTTAGTCGTACACTATCAGCAACAAAAACTTCGCTGCCATCACTGCGCCAGCGAACAGATACTCCCTCGCGACTGTAAGGTCTGCAACTCTCACGAATTAAAACCGCTAGGCCTGGGCACAGAAAGAGTTGAAAATGCATTAATCAGCTTATTTCCACAGAAAAAAATTGTCCGCCTGGACCGTGACAGCACACAAAGAAAAGGCGTATTGGAGCAGCACCTAGAAGCCATTAACCAAGGTCAGGTAGATATTATTTTAGGCACACAAATGCTGGCCAAAGGCCATCATTTTCCAAATGTGACTTTAGCTGTACTCTTAGATGTCGATAGCGGCTTATTTAGCCTTGATTTTCATGCACCCGAACGACTCGCACAATTGATTATACAAGTAGCCGGGCGTGCCGGGCGTGCAGCCAAAAAAGGCAGGGTCATTATGCAGACTCGACAACCTGATCACCCTTTATTAAACACTCTGATTCACCAAGGCTACCAGGCTTTTGCACAGGCTGCTTTAATTGAACGCAAGGAAGCAGAACTTCCTCCCTATAGCTATCAAGCCTTACTACGTGCTAATGCCCTTGACCCACAAGCACCACAGGACTTTCTTCACGCTGTTGCCGAAATCGCCAGGCAACAGCAAGTCCATGAAATACTTATTTTAGGTCCCATTGCAGCACCTATGGCAAAAAGGGTAGGACAATTCAGGTTTCAATTATTAATCCAGCATAAGCAGCGAAAACTATTACACCTGTTATTAAAGAATTTGCTGCCCCAGATAAGCACGCTCAGGCAAGCGCAGAAAGTTCGCTGGTCTCTGGATGTGGATCCCATTGATTTGTATTAAAAACAGATACTCGGGCAAGCAGTTTATAACAGCATATTGAAATTCAGAATAAAAAAATTAAGCTTCTACTTCTTTACTCACTGGATAGTGGCGAAACAAGCCTAATAAACCCAGGCATATAAGTACTATTAGCGAAGGTTCGGGCACACTAAACAAAGCGTTATCTGATAACAATATACCTCCCAGCGTTACATCAGCGGAAGCACTAGACGTATCATCACCTAAAAAGAGATAATTTGGTAGCGAATATGGAATAGTAAATGCACTATAATCTTTAAGGCCACCTGTTAATAAAATAGTGCCACCCTGAGTTAAGTAATACTTATCTTGTAATAGGGTTAAATCATAATCAACCATGCTAGCAGTAGTATCAAAAGCAAACTGCTCATCTTTTGCCTGAAATAACGGGCTATCACTTTGTGACCAGATCAAATCTTGCCAAAACCCCAGTTCCACACCGCGATTATTTTCATCAAGCAGAATAACACTGAACCCAGCACGGTCATTGCTAATGTGAGTTTCAGCATGCAATTGCATGGTAAAACTCAGCGTAAACCCTGTTGTACTATTAAGTGTCGGAAATAGCGAATTTTTAAGCCCCAAAGGGAACAATGTATAATTACTAAAACCAGCACTTACACTTACACTTGTATCCGTTTGCAGTTGAACGCCACCAGCAACTGCATTTGATGTCGCTGCTACACCATCCGCAGCATAGCTAAGCCATACCTGATCATCCGGTAAATTACCCTGTGTTTCATCATATAAAGTGAACACAGTGGCAGCAGAAGTAAGGGGGAACAAAATGAAAAATAAACTAAAAAAAACCAATGTTTTTATATTCATAATTTTTTAATTTGTAAATAATTAAAATCAAAGTATGGTTAATAAAGCTCAAAAATTCAAGAGAACAATGCTATTTTAATACAGCAATCGTTATTCCACTGCCCCAAGTAAATGCTGCAACCTCTCTTTATCCAGTAAACTATTATCTACCTTTAAATAAACAACCTTCTCACTCGGCTGCAATGTTACATTCGCCACACCATCAACTGTCGCAATATCAGCTAAAAATGTATCCAGCTTATCTGCACTAATATCCTCGGTAGAAATTAATAAATTAGCCAGATACTGTGGTGCATTCATAAATAGCGCAACAATCAACCAGCTAGCGGCTGCACAGGCACAAAATAAAAACACATAGCTTGCCCCCCATTCACCATAAACCCAGCCCCCTGTTGTTCCCCCTATAAAAGCTCCCATAAATTGAGAACTGGAATACGCGCCCATTGCAGTGCCTTTTAAATCACCGGGAGCAGTTTTTGAAACTAACGAAGGGAGTGTTGCTTCCAGCAAATTAAAACCACAAAAAAACACCCATAAACCTGCAATCAAAGCGAACAGGCTGGAATTAAAGAAATACAGGCTAATATAGGCAATAAAGATGGTCGCAACCGCTGCAATAAAAACCGCTTTCATCTTGCGTTTTTTCTCGGCAATAATAACAAACGGAATAATTACCGCCATTGAAGTGATTAAAACAGGCAAGTATACCATCCAGTGGTCTTCAGCCACTAAACCTGCATCACGCAGTAATAAAGGCACAATAATAAAACTGGCGGTTAACACTAAATGCAGAATAAAAATACCATAATCTAAGCGTAATAAATCTTTATCCTTTAATACCGTGGTAAATTGAGAAGGGACGAGCTCAGCATCACGGTGTACTTTTGATTGCTCAGGATTCGGCACGACAAACAAAACCACAAAAATAGCTAAAAATGATAATACCGCCGTTAACCAGAAAATACCCTGAATACCTGCAAATCCAGCGATAATAGGGCCTAGAGTCATTGCGACACCAAATGAAATGCCAATACTGGCACCAATCATTGCCATCGCTTTAGTACGATGCACTTCCTGAGTTAAATCAGCGAGCATCGCCATAATCGCTGCTGCAATTGCCCCACTACCCTGTAAAGCACGGCCAATTAATACGCCATAAATCGTTGTTGATAACGCAGCCACGACACTCCCCGAGATAAACAACAACAAGCCAATAATAATGATTTTTTTACGCCCAAAATGATCCGACATAAGACCAAAAGGAATTTGTAATAAAGCTTGTGTTAAGCCATAAACGCTAATCGCCAGACCGATTAATAAAGGCGTTGCACCTGTTAATGACTCAGCAAATAAAGATAAGACGGGTAAAATCATAAATAAGCCCAGCATGCGCAATACATAAATGCTGGATAATGCTAAAGTAGCGTGTCGCTCCACTGACGACATAGGGCTCGTTATATCCTGAACGTGTGTCAAAACTGTAAACTCCTGTAGGGTAAATATTCTAGCTGCGACTTCATTCGCAGCTCATAGATAAGCAGGCTATTTTAACAGTTTTAATCGCGTAATTTGTGTTTATTCAATGCCAGCCACTGAATCGCAATAATAGGAATCGCCGACTCAATTCGTCCATCCTCTATCATGGCATATGCCTCATCAAAACTCAGCGTAGAAACCAGAATATCTTCATGCTCCTCATCCAGACCATGAATGCCTCCCACCTCATCCGCCTTAATTCGTCCATAAAAGAGGGAAATGCGTTCTGATGCACCGCCCGGTGAGGTATAAAATTCATTAATCAAATGCATTTCCTTTACCGTACAACCCGCCTCTTCTTCCGACTCTCGATAAGCCACCTCCTCAGCGGTTTCTCCCTCCTCTATCGCACCCGCAACAATTTCCAGTAACCATGCACGCTCCTTTACTTCCGGCTGAGTCATAGGTCCCATGCGGAATTGTTCAATAATAACCAACTTATCGACATCAGGATCATATAGTAGCACCGCGACGCAATTACCACGCTGAAATAATTCACGGCTTAATACCTCACTCCAGCCCCCCGCAAATAAAGTATGCTGCACCTGGTAAAGATCTAGATTAAAAAAACCTGAATACATCGTTTCTTTCTTAATTACTTTAAACTCTTTTTTCATCACTGTTGCCTTTTATATTGCAATTTAACGCTAAAAACACCACTATAGTGTAAACAGATTATTAATTTTTTGGGAGCAAATATACTATGATGCGGATTTTTCTTTTTTTAGCGACTAACGTTGCCATAATGGTCGTTATCAGTATCGTTTTTAGCCTTTTAGGCTTAAGCGGTACGCTAGCTGCTAACGGTGTTGATTTAAACTTAAACGCCTTACTCATCATGTCAGGTGTTATCGGCATGTCAGGCTCATTTATTTCTTTAGCCATATCAAAATGGTCAGCAAAACGTGGCATGGGTGTGCAGGTGATTGAGCACCCTCAAAATCAGACAGAGCAATGGCTGATTGATGTTGTTAAGCGTCAGTCTCAGAGAGCCGGGATAGATATGCCAGAAGTCGGTATCTTTCAAACAAATGATGCCAATGCTTTTGCTACCGGAATGACTAGAAATAGCTCATTAGTTGCTGTCAGCACTGGCTTACTACAATCTATGTCACAAGATGAAGTAGAGGCCGTTGTCGGTCATGAAATCTCTCATGTTGCCAATGGTGATATGGTGACCATGGCACTCATGCAGGGAGTCGTAAATACCTTTGTCTATTTCTTCGCCAGCATTATCGGTCATGTGGTTGACCGCGTTATTTTCAAAACAGAACAAGGTCATGGCATAGGCTATTATATCGTACAAATGATTGCACAAATTGCCCTGTCCTTTTTGGCCTCTATACTGGTTATGTGGTTCTCACGTCACCGTGAGTTCAAAGCGGATGCAGGGGGCGCTAAATTAGCAGGTAGAGAGAAGATGATTGGTGCATTACGTGCTTTACAACGTGCACATGAACCTGAAGAATTACCAGGGCAATTTGCAGCATTTGCTATTAATGGTGGTGGGGTTAAAAAACTATTTATGAGCCATCCTCCGCTAGAAGAGCGTATTGCAGCATTGCAGAACCTTCGTTAATCATGACGAGAGTAGCTTCTTATTTTTGCAGAGGCTACTCCCTTTTATTCAGCCCTCTTAAAAATTCCTTGAGTTGATTTAACTCGGGTATATCTTTGTCAAAATCATAAATAGCTTTACTTTTTAATGAAGCCACATTATTACACTTACTTCCAGCCTGCTTTTCTTCTCTTTTAGTACAGCAATCATAACGCTGATAAATTTGTATCCAGAACTTATCAAAATCTTTTTGTTTAAGCTTTTTATCCTGTAAACATGCCTGCCAGGCATTTAGACAATCTGCCATCGGTGAACCTTGACACTTGATAGCTTTTAACAAAGTTTCTAGCTCGCCTTTTCCTGCAACGTTTAAAATAAAAATAGAAAAGATCACATCTGGGCTTTTACCAAAAACCGACTTAATTTTCTCTTCAATTTGCTGGGTTCTTTGTTCTACCCCCACATTATCCGCATCAAAAATAATGCCTATTTTATCAATTCCCTCTTTTAATACCTGGCTGCTAAGTGATCTTAATTTATTGTCTAATTTCCCTATTCCTCCCAAACATTCATACTCATCAATTAAACACACAGGACTATCTATTTTGATGTTTACATTGATACGCTCCACTAAAGCTTCAATAAAATATTGATCATTTTCACTTTCGACAATTAATAGGTTACTCACCGCGATATTTTCCTTGATGAGTTAACTCATACGCAAGCTGATCAGCATCTAATCCGCGCATAAAAATCTGCCTGGTTTTTATATTTTTTGCCATTTCAAAGTAGATACTTTTGTCGTCATTTAGGGCTTTCTGCACTCGGTTAAAGGATTCGATACACTCTTTGGAGTGAGTTGTAGCGAAAACCTGAACATTGAGCTTTTCAGATAACAGTAAAATATTTTTCCACAAATCATCCAACATACTATAGTGAATGCCATTATCCATTTCATCAATAAACAGATAACCATCCTCTGCCGCATACAGCGAAGTGACAATAGACACTAAATGCCTGACTCCATCACCAAGCTCAGTCAGCTCTAGGTATTGTCCATTTGTTTTGCATTGCGGCTTTTCATCAATAACTTTAAAAGCTTCAATGCTGGCATCAAATTCGTTTAAGATCCTATTAAGCGATGCTTCTGCATCTTTTTTTTGTATTGATGAATAGTTTCTAATTATATCGCTGTTTGCAAGTCCAAAATTATCAATAAATTGAATACTGGGTGTTAGACTGAGCTCAAATGAGAATTCATTCACATTTATTTCTATCACTTCTCTATTAAGCCCAAAGTGATATTTTTTTACCCCCTCTTTATCTTCTATTCTATAAAAAGAAGTATTAATATTGGATTGCACAAAAATATGGTTACTTTGCTCTATAAACTTTTGCGTATCATGTTCAAGTCCATCAATAAATAAATTCAAGTTTTCACGCCTAAATTTAATACTGAAAAGGACACGTGCAAAGCTCTTAATATTTTGTGCAAATACATTAACATAACAAGCTTCCATAAATGCTGTCTTACCAACATTATTCTTACCGCCAATTAGATTGACCCTAGCAAAGCCTTTTGCTTCAAAATCAGTAAAACATTTAAAATCTTTAATTCGTACCTGTTGTATAAAATGTTTATTCATTATTTACCCGCTAACCCTATTAAATACAAATACCTCAGCTTAAAGCATCAAACTCAATATTCTGCGCCCCATTCAATACCATAAAATGCTTACCACGTGACCTAGAAATCAAAGTTACCCCCGATAACTGCGCCATTTCCAACCCCATCTGCGTCGCCCCTGAACGCGAAAGTAATACAGGAATACCCATTTGTGAGACTTTAATCACCATCTCAGAGGTTAATCTCCCTGTGGTATAAAAAATCTTATTATCACCCGTAATACCATGCAGCCACATATAGCCAGCAATCGCATCTACTGCATTATGCCTCCCGACATCCTCGACAAACATCTCCAGCTTATCCCCGGAATATAAAGCACAACCATGCACCGCCCCTGCTTTTTTATACACCTCATTATGCGTTCTAACTGAATCTAACAACGCATATAGAGTCGATTGGCGTACACTATTTTCAGGAACACGGATTTTCTGTAACTTCTCCATTAAACGACCAAAAACAGTGCCCTGTCCACACCCTGTTGTTACCGTGCGTCGCTCCATCTGCTTAGAAAAATCACTCTCCTTTCCAGCGGTCACCACCGCAACTGACTCGGTTTCCCAGTCAACCTGAACCACTTTAATCTCTGCAATATCCTCAAAAAACCCCTGATTTTTTAAATAGCCCAAGGTCAACACTTCAGGATGTGAACCAATGGTCATTAAGGTGACAATTTCCTGCTTATCCACATAAATGGTCATTGCCCTTTCCCCCACCAGCTGCACCTCCCGTGTCGCACCTGTCTCATCAACGCCGATCGCTGCTTTTGCAACACTAAGGCCCGCATTTGTCATTTCTGGTCGCATTATCATTCCTTAGGCGCTAATTCGCTCAATTGTTCCAGTGTATTAATATTAGAAAAAAACTCAGGGTTGGCACTAAAATCCACTTTTACCCAGTTATGCTGCTCAAACCAAC
>WTCN01000315.1 GCA_013138555.1 Methyloprofundus sp.
CGGTTGGCCGGGCACTGGTCAGTAAATTTACCCCAGCTGATCGCTCAGGTGAATTTCTCGGTTTATGGGGGGTTGTTATTCGCTTGTCTGCAATTATTGGGCCTTTAAGTTATGGCTTAGTCAACTATTTGACGCAAGGGAATCATCGTCAGGCTTTATTATCGACTTTGGTGTTTTTTATTGTCGGTTTGCTGTTATTAATGCGTGTTGATGAAAAGCGCGGAGAAATTGCAGCCGTGGAACATGCTTAGGGGTGAGGGTATTCATAATCCCCGCAAATTACTTATTTAATACAAAGCCTATAATCCCGATTAATGAATAACCAGAAAGAGTATCACATTCGCCGTAGTCAACGTGCCAGGCGAGCCAGAATAGTAGTGACTGCGGATAAAGTCGAAGTGGTCGTACCTTTACGTATGCCTGAAAAACAGATTCAGCAGTTTATGCGGGCTAAGCAGTCGTGGATTGACGCTGCAAAAAATAAAGTACAGCAGCATGTGGATAATATTGCCAGCTTTGCACCTGAAAGTTATCAGCACGGTGCGCTGATCCCTTATCTGGGAAAGCAATATCGGCTACAGATTAAAGTGAGTCAGGAAAAACGTATTAAAATAGCATTGGAGCAGGATTTTATTGCTTATGTACCTGAAACATTAAAGGGCTCAGCGCTGAATGAGCAGGTGCGTATAGCATTGCTTAGCTGGATGGGGCAGGCGGCAGCTGAGCAGGCGCGAACAACGATGGAGCACTATGCTCCCCTGTATCAGTTGAGCCCTCGTTCAATTGTCATTAAAACCCAGAAAAGTCGCTGGGGAAGTTGTGGTATACATAATGATATTCATTTGAACTGGTTATTGATTCTAGCACCTGCCGAAGTATTTGAGTATGTGGTGATACATGAGCTATGTCATATAGAGCAACGCAACCATTCCGCTGCATTCTGGGCACTGGTTGCCAGGCATTGCCCAGATTATAAGCAACGGCGATTATGGCTTAAGCAGAATGGCGCGAGTTTGATGCTGGGCTTATGAAACATATAAAAGACCTGCTCTTTATCGTTATTTTTATCGGCTTGTTACAAACATTTATGCAGCGTGATATGCACTCTGGTGCTATCCCTGATTTACCGAAAACCATCCAGGGTAAGAGTTTGATTAGCGACAAACCTGTCATCATTTATTTCTGGGGTAGCTGGTGCGGTATCTGTGCGACAATTCAGGGCACAATAAGTGAGGTGTTACAGGATTATTCGGGGGTCACAGTGGCACTGCGTTCAGGGAATAATACCGATGTTTTAAACTATTTACAGAGCAATAAACTGGATTGGCCGGTGATTAATGATAATGATGGGGCTTTAGCGCAGGCATTTGGAGTGAGTGCCGTACCTGCAGTGTTTATTGTTGCGCCTGATGGGCAGATAAGATTTGTGACACTGGGTTACGTAACAGAAATAGGGCTTAGGCTTCGCTTAGGGTGGTTGAAGCTTGATTTTTAGCGGGTCTGATTTTGGTGTGGCCTGTAAATCAGATACAATAGAAAAAATTTGTAATCGAAAAAGAAAAGATATGAGTAAACTTAAATGTGCTGTAATTGGAACAGGTTATCTGGGTAAATTTCATGCGGAAAAATACGCATCTCTGACGGATTGTGAATTAGTCGCTGTTGTCGATATTAATGAACAAGCGGCTAAAGAGGTTGCTGAAAAATATGCAGCCGAGGCTTTAACAGATTATCAGTCTTTATTAGGTAAAGTCGATGCGGTCAGTATTGTCGTTCCAACGACTTTGCATCATCAGGTTTCCAAGGACTTTTTAAAGGCAGGGGCGCATGTTTTAGTTGAAAAACCCATTACGGTCACTGTCGAAGAAGCAGACGAGCTTATTGCCATTGCTAAAGAAAAGAAACTTGTTTTACAGGTCGGACATCTAGAGCGTTTTAATCCTGCGATTTTAGGCTTGGGTGAACTGGAGGATAAGCCTTTATTTATTGAGTCACATCGTTTGTCACCTTTTAATCCACGTGCCAATGATGTCAGTGTGGTGCTGGATTTAATGATTCATGATATTGACATCATTTTAGCGATTGTTGACTCAGAAGTTGATCATATCGAAGCCAGCGGTACGGCTGTTTTGACGAAAGGAACGGATATAGCTAATGCGCGTTTAACCTTTAAAAATGGTTGCGTAGCGAATGTGACGGCAAGTCGGATTAGCATGAAGATGGAACGTAAAATGCGTATGTTTCGTCCGAATTCGTATATTTCCATTGATTTTCAAAACCGGGTTTTAACCAAGCACTATGCGGGTGACGGCGAAATGTTCCCAGGTGTGCCTAAAATTGAAACAGATAAATCCGTATTTGAAAATGGTGATGCTTTATTAGAGGAAATTAAGCATTTTGTCGACTGTATTCATTCGGGTAATACCCCGGATGTGTCGGGTGAGGCAGGGCGACGTGCTTTGGCAACGGCGATAGAGATTACTAAGCTGTTACAATAGAGTTAGCTGCTTAAAATTATGATTGTTGGGAGGCTGTCGTCATTTACAAGCTGCGTGGGTAATATGTCATATAAGTTATTTAATTAACTAG
>WTCN01000252.1 GCA_013138555.1 Methyloprofundus sp.
TGTGAGGTTTTCAATAATGTGATTTTTTTCAGTCTAAAAAATCAAATAGTTACATTTCTTAATGAGCATATGTAAATATCATAAGCTATTGATTTTATTATCTCCCCCCACACTTTTAATCACACCCGTAGGAAAGGATGTAAATGGCGCTGCTCTCCACACTGAGATGAAGAAAAGGATCAGTTTATTGTCATCTCTTGTGCTCAGAAAACAAGACACTAAATAGAGTCAAAGCTATATTGTATTGCCTATTTACTCCCCCTGTGATTATGGTATTGACCTTTTAACCCAATATTTAAGAGACACTCAAACTTGTTTGAAAATATACTCGTTGTTTGCATAGGTAATATTTGTCGAAGCCCAGTAGCAGAAGCGCTATTAAAAGATGCATTGATAAATAAAGTCAAAAAAGATTATAAAATCAGTTCGGCGGGGCTTGGCGCGATGGTTGGACACCAGCCTGATAAAACTGTTTGTGAACTTATGCTAGAAAAAGGAATCGATATATCAGATTATCGAGCCGCACAATTAAATCAGGAAATGATTTATAAATCTGACCTTATTCTGGTGATGGAAACTGCGCATAAAGAACTTATTGAGCATAAAGAGCCTAGTGCAAAAGGGAAAGTTTTCAAGTTAGGCGAGTGGAGAAATTTTGAAATTCCAGACCCCTATCGACAGGAGCGTAAGGTATTTGAAGAGGTTGTTCAGCTTATTGAAAAAGGTGTTCAAGATTGGGTGAGTAAAATTTAAAAGTTTGAATGAGAGGGATAAAAATGCCTGATTACGTGCAACTCTCAGCCATAGTAAAATAAAACCTGAAACATCAATGTATTAAAAAACCGTTATTCCCGAAGTCTACCCAGTCAAGTGTGGGCACAAGCTTTATCGGGAATCTTTGCTTAATCCGCGAGATTCCTGCTAGAAGCATGCAGGAGTGACGAGGTGTAGCTGAGAGTTATGGGTAATCTCAGGTAAAGATATTCATTTCTTTTTGTGGAAATAACAAGGGTAGGTTTGTATAACATAGCTGGCTGAAGTGGGGCGCTAGGGATATTGTCTGCATCACTAATATAACGATTTATTTTAATAACTAAGACTTAAAAAAATATGCAAATTAAAAAATTAATATTAATATTTGTTACTCTTGGCCTGGGAGCTTGCTCCGTCATTCCTGGCATGCATATGGATCAGTATTCTGATGAATCCAGTATTGATCTGCCGGCTAAGGAATATAATGCAGCAATTTTAAAAAAACTTAATATTCAGACAATAAACGCTCAGCTGATTATTGATTTAGAAAAAGATATTAATAATCGTAGTTTAGGACCAGATAATGTTGCTAATCATTATTTTGATTATCGTGTTGGTTCGAAGGCAAGCAAGGGAGCATTAATAAATGGAAGTTATGGGCAATATCGTGTTGGGCCACGAGATATTCTTAATATCACTGTATGGGAACACCCTGAACTAACCATACCTGCAGGTCAGTTTCGTTCGGCAGAATCCGCAGGTAATGTGGTTGGTGAGGATGGTAATTTTTTCTATCCCTATGTTGGTGTTGTTAAAGCAGAGGGAAAAACGGTAGAAGAAATTAGAACTATCCTAACCCAGAGACTCTCTAAATATATTGAACGTGTACAGCTTGATGTGCGTGTTGCCTCTTACCGTAGTCAGCGGGTTTATATAGTCGGGGAAGTTAACCAGCCTGGCATACAGCTGGTTAAAGATATTCCGCTAACAGTACTAGAGGCAATTAATAGTGCAGGGGGTGTTTCAACGGAAGCGGATCAACGCAGCATTACATTAACGCGTGATGATAAAGTTTACAATATTAATTTGTTAGCATTGTACGAAGGCGGAGATATCAATCAAAATGTGGTACTCAGACATGGCGATGTATTAAATGTGCCTGATAGACAGTTTAATAAGGTATTTATTCTGGGAGATACTAATTCAGTTGCAGGCTCAGGCTCTACAAGAACACGTAGTGTATATATGAATAAAGGCAGAATGACTTTGAATGAAGCATTGAGTGAAGGTGGGAGTTCGAATCAGGAGACATCTGACCCTGCCAGAATTTTTGTCTTTAGAAGTGGGCTTGAAAAACCGGAAATTTTTCATCTGGATGCCAAATCACCTGATGCATTATTGTTAGCCGAGCGTTTTCCGCTGCAACCGCGAGATATTGTCTATGTTGATCGAGCTGAAGGAATTCGCTGGAATCAAATTATAGGCCAGATTCAGCCAACAATGACTCTGATAACTTCTATTGCAGTATTTTTAGCACTGTAGAAGTAGACGGCTTAGTTTGATAGCTTATGAATTTGTGTTAATTCTTGAGCTATGCTCTCTATCGTTTCTCAGGTAAATAAATTCCATTTGTATAACGGATAACATCCCTTTGAGGGATGGTATCCGTGAATTTTTATACCCCCTAAGGCATCGGGTTACATCTTTATTGCTTCACGAAAAAAATGTAATCTGGCCTACGTTGTAATATTTTGTTGTTCGATAAAAAATTTCTTTAAAATCAGCTTATTATAAATACATGGCTAACACTTTTTCAAATATGGAACAAACCCCCGATAACTATCCACTTCAAGATGAAGATGAAATTGATTTAAGTGACTTGATTGGTACTTTATTTGAAAATAGGTGGTTAATCACTTTAATTATGTGCCTTGCATTAGGGACAGGTATCGTGGTGGCAATATTGCAGACCCCGATATATCAGGCTGATGCGATGTTGCAGGTTGAGTCTTCAAAGTCAGTGCTGGGTGCTATAGATCCCTTTTCCGAGGGAATGAGAGATGGCTCAGTACAGGCAGAAATTGAAATAATAAGGTCCAGAATGATTGTCGGAGCAACTGTAAAAAGTCTTAATCTGGAAATCATTGCCCAGGCTAAATATTTTCCGCTGATTGGTGAAGCTGTGGCTAGAAAATTTCAAGCCCATGAAAAAAATAAGTTTGCTATTCCATGGCTCGGTTATTCTGATTATGCCTGGGGCGGCGAGGAAATTCATGTTGATACTCTGGATGTCCCTAAAAGCTGGATAGGCAAGCAATTGACTCTAATTTCAGGTAAAAATGGGAAATTTAGACTTTTTGATACTAATGGGAAGTTTATTGTTGAAGGAAAAGTCGGAAAACCAGTAGAAAAGGCAATTGAGCGGGAAGAGTCACCGTTTCATCTGTTTATATCAGTACTTAAAGCGCGACCAGGAACACATTTTATTGTCAGTCGGCAGTCGCACATGAGTGCAATTGAACGCATGCTCACTGATTTATCAGTATCTGAAAAAGGAAGAGATATTGGGATTTTGAGTTTTACCATGATGTCGGCATCTCCTTCTTTGGCCATGAAAATTCTGAATGAAATGGCTGATATTTATGTGCGTATGAATGTTGAAAAAAAGTCGGCAGAAGCACAAAATACACTGGAGTTTTTGGAGCAGCAATTACCGACAATTAAAAGTCAACTGGAGGTTGCAACGGATGCACTCAATGAATTTCGCCTGGAAAAAGGGTCTGTTAATTTAGATATAGAAACACAAGGTATTTTAAGCGGGGTTGTTGAAAAAAATACCCAGATAACACTATTAGAACAAAAGCGGGATGAATTGCGCCGTAGTTTTACTTCATTTCATCCGGCTATTGTCTCTATAGATAAACAAATTAATAGATTGAAGTCGCAGATAAAAAAGCATAATAAAAAAATATCAGAACTACCAGAAACGCAACAAATTATTTTGCGCTTATCCAGAGATGTTCAGGTTAATTCAGAGTTATATTCCACGCTACTTAATAATTTACAAACAATAAAAGTCACCAAAGCAGGTACTGTCGGAGATGTCAGGGTGATTGACTATGCTGTGGTGCCAACTTCCCCAGTAAAGCCTAGAAAGACCTTAATTGTTGTGATTGCCATTATTATAGGGATGATAGTCGCTATTATTCTGGTGTTTATACGTAAGGCTTTACGCCACGGCATTGAAGACCCGGATATGATAGAAACACAGCTTAATGTGCCTGTTTATGCGACTATTCTTCATAGTGAGAAGCAACTACAGCTGAATAAGAAGCTGAAAACATATAAGTCATATATCGGCCCTCCTATTGTGCTTGCATTAGAAAATGCCGATGATATGGCGATAGAAAGTTTGCGTAGTCTTCGTACAACATTACATTTTGCATTTCTGGAGGCAAAAAATAATATTGTTATGATCACAGGGCCTAGTCCTGGGGTAGGGAAAAGTTTTGTTTCCAGCAATTTAGCAGTTGTTTTAGCCAGTAGCGGGAAAAAAATATTATTAATTGATGCGGATTTGCGTAAAGGTGTTTTGAATAAAACCCTGGGTGTCAGTCGAGAAAAAGGCTTATCGGAACTTATTTCAAATGTTATTACACCGGCTGAAGCAATTGATTCTATTGAGGGCGCTAATATAGATTTTATTTCTACCGGCGCAATTCCACCGAATCCTTCAGAGCTATTATTACATGAGCGGTTTGGCATGTTACTTGAAGAACTCGGGCAACAATATGACCATATCATTATTGATTCGCCCCCCATATTAGCAGTCACCGATGCCTGTATTATTGGGCGTATGGCAAGTGCAACCCTTATGGTTATTAAGTCAGGTGAGCATCCATTAAGAGAGTTACAGCAAAGTGTAAAACGATTAAAGCAGAACGATGTCGATATAAAAGGATGTGTTTTTAATGATGTTCGTTTAATAGCATCGGGATATGGGTATGGCAAGTATTTTTATCAATATGATTACCATAAATAGGTATTAATGTTGACATCCCTTGTGAAAATTGTTGAAAATAAGCGACAAGGTGTAGGGTGCAGAGAATGCATGCGTGCCTGATTTGTTAATTATTATCACTCTCCTAGATTCCTATGTTTAACCTTATTTTATTTTTATATTTCCATGTTTAAAAAACTTTACGATAAAGCCATTCAATGGTCTAAGCACCGTCATGCAACAAAATATCTGGCAATTTTAAGCTTTGCCGAGTCTTCTTTTTTTCCAGTACCGCCGGATGTAATGTTGGCACCGATGGTATTGGCAAGGCGGGAAAAGGCCTGGTATCTGGCACTGATTACGACGATTGCCTCTGTATTAGGTGGAATGTTAGGCTATGCGATAGGTTTTTTTGCCTTTGACATGATCCAACCCTGGCTAGAAGGGTCGCATTATTGGTCTAAATATCAATTAGCGGAGCAGTGGTTTAAGGACTGGGGTTTCTGGGCTATTTTTATCGCAGGATTTTCGCCTATCCCTTATAAAGTCTTTACCATTGCGGGCGGTGCTTTATCCATGTTGTTTTTGCCTTTTGTGCTCGCCTCTTTTGTTGGTCGTGGGCTGCGATTTTTTCTGGTTGCTGGGTTATTGGCATGGGGTGGTGAGCGTTTTGAGGCGAAATTACGCCAATATATGGATATAATTGGCTGGACGGTTGTGGCCCTAATTATTATCGGGGTGGGGGTTTACAAATTTTTAAATCCTTAAAGGTCAAGGTGCTTTAGACTTTCAGAAAAATACAACATGGATAACATCCCTTTGAGGGATGGTATCCGTTATACAAATGGAATTTATTTATCTGAGAAACGATAGGATGTGCTGAGGCGCAAAGCGCATCTTGTGACTTACCTTGATGTTATTCATTCTCAGGTTTTTGGCGCAATTCCTGGGACTGTAGCACCAGGCTATAAATCACAGGAAATACCAATAAACTAAGCAATAGCACAGTAACCATGCCCCCTAAAACGGGTGCTGCTATACGTTGAGTAACATCGGCACCAGTGCCGTCACTTAGCATAATAGGAACTAAGCCAATCATTGTTGAAATGGCGGTAATCGCAACCGGGCGTACTCGTAAGGCTGTTGCCGTTGCAACAGCATCACTGATTTCTGCTGCTGATAAACGCTGCTGTTTGTGCTGGCGTAATTTAGCAATTTCAATATCTATAAAATTTAATACCATCACGCCTGTTTCTGCTGCTGTGCCTGCCAAAGCAATAAAACCAACATAGACAGCGACCGATAAATTAAAACCGTAAAAATAGACTAGCCAGATCCCTCCGATCAGCCCAAAAGGGACAGTCAACATGACAATCACTGGTTCGGTCATATTGCCGAAGGTCAGGTACAATAAAAAAAAGATAATTAAAAAAGTGACGGGAACCACAATTTTTAATCTCTCTACCGCTCGTTGCATATATTCGAACTGCCCTGACCAGGTGATGGTATAACCGGTTGGTATCGTTACTTTTTCGGCGAGTACTTGTTTGGCTTTAGTTACAAATCCACCAATATCAGAGCTACTGATATCAACATAAATCCAGGCATTCGGGCGGGAATTTTCGCTTTTAATCACGGGGGGACCACGTTTAAGCTTGAGTGTGGAGACCAGGGCTAAGGGAATCTGGCTGCCAGTGGGTGTGGGAATTAAAACTCGTTGCAAACTTTCCAGGTTGTCTCTCAGTTCACGGGGGTAACGCAGGTTAACCGGATAACGTTCCAGGCCTTCTACCGTTTCTGTGATATTCATACCGCCAATGGCGCTTTGCACGATGTCTTGCACATCGCCCACGGTCAGTCCATAGCGGGCTGCGGCAACACGGTTAATATCAAAATCCAGATAATAGCCCCCGACCGACCGATCGCCAAAAGCGGATAGGGTTTCCGGTAAGGTCTTCATGGCTAATTCAATCTGCAATGAAATCTCCTGTAATATATTTAAATCAGGCCCAGAAACTTTAATGCCTACCGGTGTTTTAATGCCTGTTGATAGCATATCAATACGGGTTTTAATTGGCATGGTCCAGGCATTTGCAACGCCTGGAAACTGGATTGCCTTATCCATTTCATGCATCAGTTGTTGTGTGGTTTTATCTGGATTTGGCCATCGCTCTCTGGGCTTTAAGCTAACGGTGGTTTCCATCATGGACAACGGCGCTGCATCAGTGGCAGATTCGGCTCTACCTACCTTGCCGAACACATGCTGGACTTCTGGAAATGTTTTTAGAATCTTATCCGTTTGTTGCAACAGTTCTTTAGCCTTGGTAATGGAAATGCCCGGAAAGGTGGTCGGCATATATAAAATATCACCTTCATCCAGAGGGGGCATAAATTCACTACCGATTTTAGATAAAGGGTAGTAGGTTGAACCCAGCAATAACACAGCAATCAACATAGTTATGCGACGAAAACGCATGGCGACAGATAAAACGGGAGTATGCAGAAAGTGTAATACCCGGTTCGCAGGGTTTTTCTGTTCGGGAATAATATTCCCACGAATAAAATAACCCATTAATACGGGGACAACAGTGACCGTTAAAATCGCTGCAGCCCCCATTGCATAGGACTTAGTAAACGCTAAGGGACTAAACAGACGTCCTTCCTGTGCCTGCATGGTAAAAATGGGAATAAAGGAGGCGGTAATAATTAATAGCGAGAAAAATAAAGCAGGTCCTACTTCCCGTGCGGCTGCGTTAATTGCACCCCAGCGCTCATTAGTCGTCAACTCCCTGTTTTTCTTTATGCGTGCATCTGCTAAATGCTTATGCGCGTTTTCAACCATCACAATCGCGCCATCTACCATGTCACCAATCGCAATAGCGATACCGCCCAGCGACATAATGTTGGCATTCAGACCTTGATAGCGCATCACAATAAAGGCCATTAATATGCCGAGGGGCAGGGTGATGATAATGACTAATGAGGAGCGTAGGTGTAATAAAAATAGACCCACAAGAATACTGACAATGACTAGTTCTTGAATTAAAGCCGTATTCAGTGTCTTTACTGCGCGTGCAATAAGATTGCCTCTGTCATAGACAGGGATAATCTCCACACCTGACGGTAAACCTTTTTTAAGTTCTTGCAGTTTTTCTTTGACGGCATTGATGGTTGCCTGTGCATTTTCACCAAACCGCATAATAATAATGCCACCGGCTACCTCACCCTGACCATCCAGTTCAGC
>WTCN01000074.1 GCA_013138555.1 Methyloprofundus sp.
GGCGGGCATGGAAATTCCCCAGTTGCCAGCGTTGGTTTCATAAAAGTCGATATGGTTTTCCTCTAATAATTCACGGATATCCGCTGCTTCATCATCAGGAACCTGGCGTAAAGAAAAAAGTAGTATGGCCATAGGTGTAATTATTTCGTGTCTTTAATAACATTTTCCAGAATAGACCAGCGTGGTTCTTTGGTCTTTGCACCTTCACCCTGAATCCAGTAGTCGTATAGTTTTGCTATGCGACCTGTTGATTTTTGTATATCTATCCAGCTATTTAGCATAGCCTGTAGCTCCAGATTGCCTTTATGCACGGCATAGCCAATAGGGAAACGGTGTAACTTATTTGGGTCATAGCTAACAGCGTAATCCGGGTGTAGCATCACTAGCGTCATGCCCTCTTCTATACTGCTGATATAGGCATCAAATTGATGTTTATGATTGTCCTTGAAAAAATCATCCGGCTTGCTGATCTTGGTGATTTCTATATTGGGGAAATTGTGTTTTATATAATTTAAGCGCGGGTATTGATCCAGCGTGGCTAATTTTAAGTGTGATGTGGCATCAAATCTGGAATAATCAGAAAACTCTTTTTTGCGATAGTCCTTGACGATAAGTGCTGTAGTCAAGTCCATGATGGGCTGTGTGTAGAGGACTTCACTAAGGTACTCGCTACTGATATGTACGCCGGAAATAACGAGATCAACCTGGTAGTATTTTAGTGCCTGGTATAGGTTTCTCACTTTAGAAAAAGGGATTAATTCTAATGTTACCCCTAATGAGGAGGATAGGTGGTTCATCAGTTCTATATCAAAACCGACTAATTCATGTTCTGAATTATAAAAACTAAAGGGTACGCGTGCGGGGTTGTAGCCGATACGTAAAGTTCCCCGTTTTACAATCGCGTCGGGCGTTGATGTGTTCTGGTCTGTCTTCTCAGTACTGATTAAAGTGTAGGATATATTTTTCGGGGCATCCCAGTCGACTTGCATTTTCTTTAATTTCTCACTCAGGTCTTTATCCTGCTCAAGCACTGCATTAAAAAATGACTGGATACCTAAAATTGATAAGCTAATAAGAAGGATGCAACTGCCTAGAAAGAGCAGTATTTTTTTTAGTTTAAATTGAATAATGCCGGCTAGGTAGGCGGTCGTTGCTAAGGTAAATGAAATAAGAAAGATAGCAGCGGTTAGCGAGGAAAAACGTTTAGTGAGTACATCGCCTGAGAGATAGAGTTGATAAAGGTCGCTGGGTAAATGTAAATAATTTAATAGAAAAGGAATGCTGATATGTACATTTGCAAACAAGCTAAAGATGCCATTAAACGCAAGTGATAGCTGTTGAAATATATTTAATTCAGTATTTGTAAACCAGGCGGCAAATAGCAGGAAGGTGAATGAGAGTAATTTACCCATCGCAGGAAAGTTATAGGCAATGGGAATAATAATTTCATTGTATTTATCTGTGTCAGCGGTATTTTTATTGTGTTTTGCAAATATATCATTACAGGCTTCACTCATCACTGGAATAAGAATAAATATATTTCCTGAGGCGAAAGCGGTGATTAATATATTCCGGCATCCCTGGATGATGTCAGCATATTTAAAGGGGGTAATGGTGCTGATAAAAAAGGGAATAACCCAGAAGGATAAAATTAAAGCAGTGGCGATATAAACGGTAAAATAGATTTCTAATTTCTCAAAGTCTTCCGGTTGTAAAGTACCTGCCGAGGCGGCTGATATGGCAAAAATACCGATAGGTAAATAAGTGACGATACTTTTGGTAATCTTATTCAGTGCTTCGAGTAATATGCGGGCGGGGTTAAGGAATTGTTCCTTATTTTTTATATTGACCAATGAGACCCCAAGAAATAAGCTAAACACGACAATGGCAGGGACGGTGTTATTAGACAACGATTTAAAAGGGTTAGAAGGGATATATAAATCGTAATAATTGATGTCAGGGACTGTTGTAATCTGGTTGGTACTAAAGAAATCTTTACTATCCCAGACGGGAAAGGCAAGTGACATGACAAAAATAGTCACTAAACCTAAACCCCAGAGAGTGAGCAGGATTATTGCAAATTTTTTGGCAATTTCCCTGGATTGTTCATAGCTGAGGGAGCCTAAGCCCGTGACTAGCGATAAAACAATATAGGGAATAATGGCAACTTGTAGTAACTTAATAAAGGCCATCCCCACCATATTAAGCCATGCCACTTTTTCACCAAAAAAAATCCCAATAAAAATACCTGAGCACAGAGCGATAAAAACCTGGGTCGAAAAAGAGAGATTAAAGAGTCTGCGCATGTTTTTATTAAGACCTTTGTAGGGTAAATAATCTTGGCGAGTTTATTTTTTCATGCATACTGTGAATAATGCTAATGGCAAATTGTGAGCTATCCAGCTGTTCATACCAATGCATAATTGCCTGCATTTCCGATTCCCCACCTGTATGACCAGGGTAGCTAAGTATACTGATGATGCCTTTTTCACTGAGTAATTTTAGCGCATGATTCAGCGCCGTGATGGTATTTTTTTCCTGAGTAATAATGGCGCTGTCTGCATGGGGGAGGTAGCCTAGGTTAAACAGGATAGCATCCGCTTTTTCGTCAGGCTTAATACATTGCTGCATGGTTTCATGTCCTGCATGAATTAAGCTAACCTTGTCTAGGGCGTTACTTTTCTGTAGCCGTATGCGCGTTGCATCAAGCGCCTTTGCTTGTATATCGAAAGCATATACTTTATGGCTATGTTTTGCCAAAAACAAGGTGTCGTGCCCATTGCCCATGGTAGCATCAATACTGATGCTTTGTTCAGACAGGTAAGGCTGAATGGTTTTATGCGCTTCAGTCACTAATGAGTGTAATGTAAATCGTGTGCTGATCATTGTTTATGTATTATATGTACTTTGTACTTCAGCACATCCTATGCGCCTATTCCGGTGGTGGAGTGAGTATGGTATTTTTTGCACTTTGGGTTTCATCTAACTCAGGATAATCCTGAGTATAATGTAATCCTCGACTTTCTTTGCGTGCCAAAGCACTGCGAATAATCAAGTCAGCGACAATCACCAGATTACGCAATTCTAAGAGATCGCTATTAATCCGGTAATGCTGATAGTAATCGGAAATTTCATTTTTTAATATCTCCAGCCGGTGCTTTGCTCTTAGTAGCCGTTGTGTACTGCGCACTATTCCCACATAATCCCACATAAACCGGCGTAGCTCATCCCAGTTATGTGCAATCATGATTTCTTCTTCTGAGTCGATCACTTGAGATTCGTCCCAGTCAGGTATCGTCGGGATGGGGTGGCTATGATCCTGGCGTAAAATATCTTCACTGGCACGCTCGGCAAATACCAGGCATTCCAGTAGTGAATTACTGGCCATGCGGTTGGCACCGTGTAAGCCAGTATGCGCCACTTCTCCTATGGCATATAAGCCAGCAATATCTGTTCTTGCATAACTATCAGTCATCACGCCGCCGCAGGTGTAGTGTGCTGCGGGTACGACAGGAATAGGCTCTTGAGTAATATCGATATTGAGTTTAAGGCATTGTTTATAAATAGAAGGGAAGTGACTTTTAATAAAATCAGCGGGTTTATGGCTAATATCCAGATACACACAATCAAGCCCGTGTTTTTTAATTTGATGATCTATGGCACGGGCAACAATATCACGAGGAGCAAGTTCGGCTCTTGAGTCATAGTGTTGCATAAAGGGCGAACCATCCGGTAAGATCAATTTGCCGCCTTCACCCCGTACTGCCTCGCTGATTAAAAATGAATGACCATCAGGATGAAATAGGCAGGTCGGGTGAAACTGCATAAACTCCATATTGGCAATACGGCAGCCTGCACGCCAGGCTAAAGCAACGCCATCCCCAGTGGATATTTGTGGATTTGTCGTATAGAGATAGACTTTATTGGCACCACCGGTTGCAATAGCAACCGTATTTGCACTCATGGTTTTAACCTGATTGCTAAGCGTATCTAAAACATAGACACCGAGTACCCGTTGTTGTTTAAAACCAAGTTTGTGCGCAGTAATTAAATCAATGGCATTATGATGCTCTAATAAGGTGATATTTGGGTGTTGCGTTGCTTTATCAATCAGTGATAGGGAGAGTGATTTTCCTGTTGCATCGGCATGGTGCACAATACGCCGCTCAGAATGCCCACCTTCTTGATTAAGGTGTAATTCAGTTTCGCCTTGCTTATTTTTACGCCCGGTAAATTCCATCCCTTGCTGGTGCAGAAAGTCGATACTTTGTTTGCCATACTCTACCGTGAGCCGGACAATATCAGGATCACATAAGCCAGCCCCTGAAATAATGGTATCTTTAATATGGGACTCTATCGACGCTTGCTGTGAATCCAGAACGGCTGATATACCGCCTTGCGCATAAAAAGTGCTCCCCTCAGTCAAGGCAAACTTAGATAATACTGCAACTTGATATTGGTCTGCTAGCTTGAGTGCCAGGCTCAGTCCTGCACCACCACTGCCAATAATAAGCACGTCGTAGTTTTGTTGTTTAGACATGAGATAAAGCTCTGTGCTGAGAAATTGAAAGAATATTGGCTATCATTAAGGTATATTAAGCAAGAGTTAGCAGCTAAGTACTATGTGTTTAAGCTCTATTATACTTCACACGGCTATGCTTGCGTAGTTCCTTATTTTTCATCTGAAGTGGGGGGCTACATTACGTTCTCTAGCGAGAAAATAAGCAAACAGGACAAATATTCTATTCATTTATGAGTTTACGCTACCAGATCAGCCTACGGATTTTATTGATTTCCCTTTGTATTTTAATGCTAGGTGGCAGCATTGCTATTTGGCAGGCGCGTAATGCGGTGAGCAATGAAGTCGATTCGTCTATTAAGCTGGCATTACAACTGATTAAAATAAGTGTAGATAGTACCCAGTCCAATAAGGCAGACTGGATTTATCGCTTAAGCAGCTTAGAGCAGACCAGGCATTTAAAAATTCAACTTAAAAGCCCATCTGGCTCAATCATTGATATTATGCGTAGCTCGCCGCCTAATAAACAACAGGAAACCCCGCCGAGCTGGTTTGTCAAACTTGTCGTGAGTGATTACCCTAAAGCAGAGTACCAGATAGGAACATTTGATAATCGCTTTTTTACGCTGATTATTCAGGCTAACCCGATGGATGAAATCACTGAAGTCTGGCATGAAACCATTGCTTTTTTTAGTTCCATCTTACTTCTGGTGTTTCTTACTTTTCTTTCGGTGCATCTGGTTTTTAATAAAACCTTGCAATCCATACAGATCATAGTCAAAAACCTTAAGGGAATTGAAAAAGGGGAGTATCATAAAAAGCTACCTGACTTTTCAACTCAGGAATATGACAGTATTGCTAAGGCAATTAACCATATGAATGATGTGCTGAATAGCACGCAACAACAAAACCAGGCATTGACACAGCACTCACTGGAGATTCAGGAAGAAGAAAGGCGACGCTTGTCTCAGGAATTACATGATGAATTTGCGCAGTCACTGACAGCAATAAAAGTCATGGCGGTTGCTGCAACGTATGAAGAAGCGGATACGAAAACCATTACCACTTCTATTGTTGAAATTTGTGACCATTTAATGACCGTGTTACGCTCAATGATGAAACAGTTACACCCTTTGATTTTAACGGAGCTTGGGCTTAAAGCGACATTAGAAGATTTAATTAATCACTGGGAAACCCGAGCAACTCCAATCTCTTTTAGTTTACAGGTTGATGATGCCGTAGATACGCTTGATAAAACCATTATTATTCAAGTTTTCAGAGTTATTCAGGAAAGCCTGACCAATATTATTCGCCATGCAAATGCGACGCGTGTGACGATCAGCCTTAGTATAAACCCAGACTCTAATACGCTTGATCTATGGGTGAATGATAATGGTCAGGGTTGTGATCTCAATAGTGTCTCTGCCGGATTTGGCTTACAGGGTATGGCAGAAAGAGTTAAATTACTTGGCGGGACATTTGAGTTACAATCACAGCCTGCTAAGGGTATGCAAATAAAGGCGCAAATTCCTATATGAATAAAATAAAAGTGTTATTAGTTGATGACCATGTGGTTGTAAGAGCAGGGTTTAAGCTATTATTAAGCGCTGCTGTGCCTAATATTGAGGTGGTTGCCGAAGCAGGTCGTGGTGAGCTGGCTATTCAGCAATACCAGTCTCACCGACCGGATATTGTGGTGATGGATTTATCCATGCCAGGCATTGGCGGACTGGAAACGATTAAACGCATCATCCAGCGTGATAGTGCTGCCAATATTCTGGTTTTCAGTGTACATGATGAGCAGGTTTATGTGCAGCGCGCACTTAATGCGGGTGCCAAAGGCTATATCACTAAAAATAGCGCCCCCAATATTTTACCCGCAGCTATTGAGAGTATTTTGCAAGGGCAGACATATATTGAGCAAGGGCTTATTAAAGTAAATACAGAGCAATCCTCAGTCGATGATTACCAGCAGATTATCAGTGCCTTTTCAGTGCGTGAATTTGATATATTTACCTTATTAGCCAAAGGCTTAACCAGCCATAAAATAGCGGATGAGTTATGTCTGGGTTATAAAACGGTGGCTAATTATGTCACGCAGATTAAGAAAAAACTCCATGTTTCCAGTATTACTGAGTTAGTGCATATTGCGGTTTTGCAGGGGGTGGTGAAGCATTAGGGTAAGCTTTCTATAAATTTTCAGAAAAATACAACACGGATACCATCCCTCAAAGGGATGTTATCCGTTATTCAAATGGAACTTATTTATCTGAGAAGCTATATGCAGACGTATTATCAGTATTAGATTTCGATGATTGGTGCGCTTTCTATCCAACGAAACATCGATTCCGCGACTCCACGCACCTCTGGATTAATATTTTTCAATAAAGCTTCCCCATAAACACTGGCTTCTACAGCATGGTGAAAAGGCGCAATTGTCTGGGCAAAACCCGCTTGTTGCATAGCCTCTAATAAACGCTCACCATATTGATATTGCTTAAATAAGCGGACTAAGCGTAATAGGTCGTCTCTAAAATCAACCCATAACTCAGAGTCATCCTCGTTTAATACAGTTTGTAATACTGTCCATGAATTACCAAAATTATCTGTGGATAACAGCAGGGCAGCATCAAGTAAATCCTTGCCTACTTTGGGGAGCTTATCCAATTGTTGGTATAGCTTTTGAGCTTTATCTATTTGTTTTTGTTGAATAGCTAGCCAGCATAGATTGCTAGTGGGAGTTAGGTCACCTTTATCTAGTGATTTTGCTTTAAGATAGGTCTGTTCTGCTTCTTTATAGCGGGATAGGTGGTCTTGTAATAAATTGCCTAAATTATTCCATGAATATGACCCTTTAGGGTCTAACTGAATTGCCTGACGGTAAGCCTGCTCTGCTTCTTTATAGCGGGATAGATGGTTTTGTAATAAGTTGCCTAAAAAATTCCATGAGTATGAGTCTTTAGGATCTAGCTCAATCGCCTTATGATAAGCCTGTTCTGCTTCATTATAACGGGACTGGTGATTTTGTAATAAGACACCCAAAAAAGTCCATGGGTATGACCTTTTAGGGTCTAACTCAATCGCCTTACGGTAAGCCTGCTCTGCTTCGTCATAGCGAAATAAATGAGTGTGTAATAAATATGCTAAGTTAAACCAACCCTCTGCACTACTTGCTTGTTTAAGCATCTCATCCAAAGCCAATATTATATAGGACTCCGGAATTTTCTCTGTCGCCAAATTGGGTGCTGACAATAAAGGAAATAACAGCACAGCCTTATCATCCGACTGCTCAAAAATCGCCAAAAATCCATCAATATCTTGATAGTCTCGAATAAAACCTTGTTGCTGTTTTTCTTTGAGCATAGCAATTAATGCATCTGAAAAATATTTGGCATAAGGAATTTTCTGTTGCTGCCAATGCGCTAATAATTCCATTAACTGTGGCTCACTGCTACTGGCAATAGCATTAATAACTTGCTGTCTTTCACTGAGAGTCAAGGTTAAATTGCCCGATAATAACTGCCAAAAGTTGGTAATGTTTTTATTTGTCCAGCCTTTATTCTGTAAGCTACTATAAACATCCTGTTTCTGTTGTTGAGAGTCCATAATCGCAGAATCCAGTTCTTTACTTAGAATATCGTCCAGCAATTCATTGGATTGTATGGCTTCCAGTGTTGCACCTTGTAATAAAGCGCGTTGCAAACCATTATTATCCATCGTATCGGCTAAAGCTAAACTGTATTCAAGATTCTTGCGCTCTGCCTTTAAATAATCCCGCGCCATATTATGACGTTCGGTTGGGCTATACCAATCCATTAGAAAACAACTAAAAAAATGCAAACGTTGTCGACCACGTCGGCTACCATTGCGTAATAAATACCAGATATTATAAAAACGCTCGCGTAATTGCAGCCCTTTTTTATTATCAGCTAAGCTAACTTCTTCAATAATCCCTAATTCACGTAGACGCTTAAGTTGTGGAGATAAGGTGGTGGGATTCAATTGTGTTTGATTGGCAATCCATGCCGAGCTTTTGGGGTCCCAAGCTAAGGCTATTGCATCCAGTACTTGACGCTGTTGTAGGGTTAGTTCTTCGGTACGAGCTTTATATAATGGGGTAACACTGTCCAATAATGATTCCAGTACGGACATAATAGAGTTGGACGATTTATCCATCTGGCCATTTAAGCTTTCCAATATTTGATAAATATGAAATAAAGTACGTGGGTTGCCGTTGGTTAAGGTATGTAAAACTTGCAAGCGGGCAGGTTGCTGGTTTATTTCAGTGATAACATGTTGTCCCAGTTCACCGCGCGAACGGGCAATACGCAATAGACAGGTACGTAATTCAGCAGCACTGAGTGGTACTAAATCTTGCAACTGGAAATAGTCATAAAAAGGCGCGTCACGTTGTGTCAGTTCTTTAATCAATGTGGTGGTCGCGGCAATCATCATCGGACCATCAGGTTGAGATAAAATTTTACGCAACCCCCATTGGTCTTGTTCACTAAGGTTTTGTAAAATTAAATTAAGATTATCCACTAGTAATAATAATCTTGCGCCATGTTGTTGGCTGACTTTATGCAGCAAACTCCATAGCTCATCTGCATCACCTTGATTATCTTGGGCATTATCTAAAAGCATGACATTAGGCATATCACCGACTTGCTCGCACCATTCAGCCACCGCATCAGCGGTATTTTTCCAAAAAAAACTCAGTTGCCGCACATTATATTGTTCTTCGCGAAAATTGACCGGAATCCATTGTTTTTTTAAGTCTTCATCGTCACGAATGGCAATGGCAATGCGCCTTAGCATTGAGGTCTTGCCCATGCCGCGTGAGCCATAAATGAGTAAGTGATGCTTGTTTTCACCCGCAGCAAATTTTACCTGCTGTAATAAATGCTGTAATTCTTTTTGCCGTCCAACAAAGCTATTTAAAAAGTCGGTTTCGGGTAGGTGGCGCGGATCATATATTGCCATTTGATGGATAATGGGCAATGTATCGCTGGTGGTACTCATGCCTGATACTCTTGCCAATAATTTGCTAGTAATTGCATGACAAAATGATATTTACCATTGGGCTGTTTTTTAATAAAACCATCATTGCTTAAAATATTCAGTGCCTCTCGTACCTGTTCGGGAGTGTATTCAGGCTCTAATTGTATGCGCAAGCTATCGCGACTTTCACCTGCATCATGTTCACTAAGCTTATTTAATATGGCTTTACAACTGGGGCGAATATCATCAGAAATATTTCTGTTTAAATGCTCAGGCCAGCCTGAAAAAGCTTGATTATGTGGGTGTTGTAATAATTTTAAACAGGCTTGGTCTATCACTTTGCAGTCGGCTATTCGCTTGTTATTCGCTGTTGTGGGGAGTATTTGTAAGCATAGTTTTTCCAGATAATACGGGCTTAACCAGCCTAATCTAGCTTGTAAATGCTTATGGGCTTCGTCATCTAATATAAAAGTATCAAAAACCTCTTGCTGGCAATAATGATTGACAAAATCAGTGGCAATTTGTGCATTAAACGGTTCAATCAAAAAGGGATGTAGATTATTAAAGGCTCCACTGACTTGATGGTGTTTAGCGAAATGATCTAGCCCTATAGAGCCTGTCAACATCCAGCGTATATTGGGGTAGGCATCACGGAATCTGCGCAAGCTATTCAGCAATTGATAGCATTCGTCGGGTGAAATTTTTATGATGTTGGATGCGCAGATGGTCACTTCATCCAGCAAAATAAGTGTGGGTTTTTCTTGAGAATCTTGATTTAAGTGCGAGAGTATCGCGTCCAGCA
>WTCN01000072.1 GCA_013138555.1 Methyloprofundus sp.
CCAGACCATTGAAATTAATTATGTATAAGTTGGTTCTAGCGCCTTGGTAACCGACTATGGAAGATATACGATACCCCAACACCACCACTGAACTTCAATATAAAAATGGCCTTTGGAAACAAAGCGGTCGGTTGGACCAAATTAAAAGTCGTTAGCAGTCTCAGCTTACAATATTTACACTAGAAACACATGACCCAAATGGGTCAAAATTTAAAATAAATTTTCACCGCACTCAAAGATTTGGCGTATTTACCTATATCTGCTTTTGGCCGTTTTGAGCCAGTCAAATTTGATAATACTCAACTCTTGATATTGTCAGTAGAAATCAAACCAATTTATAAAATATGTCCGATCAAGTTTAAGTCAATGCACTTAACAATACCCAAAAGCACCGCCAACCCTTCGGGAACTGGCAGTGCTAAATTCCCCAAACACTGGATTTTGTCCTGCATTCTTAGGCCCAACTCTGCTAATTTGTCTCAAGTCGATAGTAACCCGGCCCATTATCAAGAAACAGTGTAAATTGTTTTTTTGTACCCTCCAAGATATCATATGCTTCAAAAGTAGCTTCGGTACAAGTAGTTTTTTCCTTACACTCGGGAGCAGTGAAGGTATAACGTGTAACCGCTGCTGGTTCAGTATATGCTCCGTTGAGCTCAGCGACGGATACAGTTTTTACGTGATCAATACCCGAAGTGTCATCCATTTGAGAAAACCATTGTAAATACAAATATGTGCGATAGTGTTCCACTCCCCTTCCGGTAACTACAAAACGGAGCCAGCCCTCCACTCGATACTGACTGAATGCTCGTATTCAAATTGATTACTGTTTGCATGCCTGGGTCGGTACTCTCAGGAGATCTGATGACCTCAGAATTTTTCTGTACATGATTGCAACACAATGCTACATATTAAGCAAAATGACAGAGTCAAATATCTTCCAATAATTGTCCTTCAACTTGATATTCAAATAATTCACGGTAATTTACCCACCTCTCTTTTGATTCCTTAGCTAACGTTAAATACAAAGGATGAGCAGTACATAAATTCGATTCTTTTCCTAAAGCATTTATTTGGTAACTTGACCAACTATAATCTGATAGCTGTCTTACCATCCCTACTCTGACTGGGTTTAGTTCAATATTCGGTCTATACTCGAACATCAATTACTAAATTTTGATTTTTGGGCGCTATTTAATGACGGTTCATTAGTTAAGTTCTATTTGTTTTTTTAACAAAGGAGCCTGAGTGTTCTCATTGCTAGCTTGCTGATTTAATTTGTTTATAGACCAGCTATCCATTTTTCTGAATAAAGGCTTAGCAAATGAATTCTCGATATGAGTAAAGTATAAGCGCCCTGCATTAGTCACCACGAAAACTGAACTAATATGGTGTAGAAAAGCAGCGAAAATAGGATTAAGGAAACCGAATGTCGCCAGTGCCAGGCCGATACTATTAAAGCCCATAGCCCAGGCATAATTTTGCTGGATAATCCCCCCCATTTTTTGGCTAAGTTGCAGTATTTTGATTAAATCTTCTGCATCATTCCCCAGTATCACTATATCTGATGAAGTAATCGCAAGATTAACATTCTTATGCCCGCCTATAGCAATGCCCACATTCGCTGCCGCCAAGGCAGGTGCATCATTAACACCATCACCAACCATGGCAACTTTTCCAGAGGCCTGATGTTTTTTAACCAGTGCTGTTTTATCTTCAGGCGTGCTATTAAAATAATATTCATCCGCATTGATATATTCAGCAACACGCATAGCTTCCTGCTCTTCATTATCACCCGTAGCTAGAATGACATTTTCAATTCCAAAACTATGGATGGTGTCGGCTAGATTACGCATTTCAGCTAACATGATGTCACGAATAACGATGATCCCTTTAACATCACCGCCAACAGCTACCCAGATTGCTCGCCCCGTATAATCAACCTCAGGTAGCTTAATATCCTGATTTAACAGCGTTTCAGCGCTCCCGATTAGAATATCCTGATTTTCAATAACCGCTTTTATACCTCGGCCAGGAAGATCTTCTGCCTGTTCAACCGAACGGAAGTGAGTCACACCTTTTGTTTTAGCAAAGCTAATGATCGAACGTGAAATAGGATGATCAAAACGGGACTCAACTGAAGCAGCTAACTCCAGCAGTTCCTGTTGCGGCATATTAATCTCAATAACTTCACTGACTTCAGGTTCTGCCAGCGTAACAGTCCCCGTTTTATCCAGAATCAGAGTTTTAATATCCTGCATATTTTCCAGCGGTTCACCGCCTCGCGCGAGAATATTGGAACCAGCCAGCCGCCCAATATTAGCAGCAAATGCAGTCGGTGTAGCTAATGCCCAGGCGCATGGACACATGACGGCTAATGCTGTTGCCATTAAATGCAAGTTCCCCGTTACAAATAATAACAGGAAGGCATAGGCTGTGACGGACAGTAAGAGAATCTGTACTGTGGTATCGGCACGCCTTTGCATGTCAGATTTTTTTGATAGACTGGCTTCAATTTCCTGTGCTATGACCGCCATAAAAGAATCATCACCCTTTTTTTCTGCCATGACTTGCAGAGGAGTTGTTAAATTTAAGGTTCCTGATGTCACCTGACTCCCCACCTTTTTATAGACTGGAAAAGGTTCGCCGGTAACAAAAGACTCATCAATCGATGATTCACCTTCAATTATTTTGCCATCAACGGCAATCATAGTGCCTTTAGGTACAATAATAATGTCATTTTTTTGTACTTCGCAAATCGGTATTTCTTTAATTTCATCACCGACTATCACCTTGGCTGTTTTTTTACCTTCCTGTATCAGACTCTCTATTTTTTCCCGATTTTTTCTGATAATGGAGAATGAAATATACAGGCCCAGCCCGATAAACCAGGCCACCATCGCCCCGCTTAAAGGTTCTCCATCTATCAATGTGACAACCATAACCAACACAATTAACAGTTCAGCTGAAACTTTGTGCATTAACAGTACAGCTTTTAAAAAGCTTTCCAGGTATATGCCCAGACAAAACAGATAAAAGGGTATGCCTATCCAGTAGAGTATAGGCATGCCGTAAAGCGCATCCAGGCCAAAACAGACAACCGGGATTATAGAAGCAATGACACGCAATAGCATGATGTCCTTACGCGGGCTGATTTTCAGCAGTTCGGCATCGATTTTGTCAAAATAAGCTTTGTAGTCTTTTTTTTGCATAATATTACCTTTCGTTTTTAATTGATCCATTTGTAACTTCTTATTACCCACTGGCACTTGAGTCATGAATAATTCGTCATTCCTGCATGCTGTTAGCAGGAATCTCTGTGTTAATAGTAGATCCCCGCTAACAGCATGCGGGGATGACGAGCGGTGTAATATTATTTACCTCATTAATAATAAAAAGTTACATCTAATTTTGATTATAAGATTGATTTTTCAGTACACGGGTTTGCTTGCGTGTCCCCCAATACCGAAACCCCAGCATGATTGATATCAAGATAAGGCAGGAAGCGATTAACCAACTGATTGTTTCACCTGGGTGCTGGTTATAGGTTGCTAGTTGGTAAAACAGTGTTGCTGTCAGATAGGCTATACCTGTTGCCCAGGTTGACATAAAAACAGTCCAGCCAAAGCTGGATTCTTTATAGGCTGTCGAAGTGGTGGCAATACAGGGAAAATACAGTAGCACAAATAATAAATAGGCATAAGCACCTATTTGTCCATGAAAATTATCATGCAAGGCGCTAAAAAAAGGGCTTTTTGATTGATCCTTTGTTGCTGCAGCATTGATGCCCAGCATCTTGTTAAGCCCTGTGGGAATGGTCATAAAAGCATGCTTAATCGCGCCCCAGAATGCAAAGTTTTTTTCTGTTGCTTGCCCGGTGTGATTTGCTTCAGCATAGATGGTTTTTAAGGTGCTAATAACCACCACTTTATGCAGAATACCGGTAAAAACAGCCACGGTTGCCGGCCAGTTTTCCTGATCAATACCCATTGGTTTTAATAAGGGTGTGACAGTGCGTCCGGCTGCGCTTAAGACAGAGTTTTCAATATTGTGTTCTTTAAATGAACCATCCGTTCCCAAACTGCTGAGACTATGTAAAATTAACACCATCGTAATGATAATTTTTCCTACCCGGATAATAAATGACTTAACCCGTGTCCAGGTATTGATCCATACATTTTTCAGTTTTGGAATATGGTAGCTGGGGATTTCCATAATCACCAGCGAGAACTCTTCTTTGAGAAAAGTGTGTTTCAATAGCATTGCGGTTAAAAACGCTGCTCCTACCCCAATCATATAAAGACTGAAAACTACCAGCCCCCCATTTTCCGGAAAAAACGCAGCAGCAAATAAGGTAAATACCGCCAATCGTGCGCCACAAGTCATAAACGGATTTAACAAAATATTTAATAAACGATCACGTGGGCGCTCCAGCGTCCGTGTTGCCATCATCGCCGGGACATTACAACCAAAGCCCAGTATTAAGGGCACAAACGCTTTACCGGGTAATCCCAGTACTCGCATAAAGCGATCCATGGCAAAAGTTGCGCGTGCCATATAGCCAGATTCTTCTAAGACTGAAATAAACAGATACAAAAAACCCAGAATAGGTACAAAAGCAAATACTTCACGGATACCATTTCCGACTCCACCCGCAAGCAAAGTAATCAGCCATTGCGGACTGTTCATTAAGCTTAATAAATGGCTAGTTCCATCGACAAAAATGGCTTGGGCAAACTCATTAAAAAAGGGTTTGAACGCGCGACCCAATTTGATGGTAAAAGTAAACATCAAATACATCACAGCAAAGAAGATAGGAATGCTTAGAAAACGATTCAAAATGACCTTATCAATCGTGTCTGATAACCTCTTCCCTACTTCAGATTGTTGTGTCAGGGCATCCCGGGTCAATGTATTGATAAAACTATAGCGACTATCAACGATTAAAATATCAGCCTCTTCTCCGGTATTGGTTTCAATCGCTTGATAACAATCATCAGCTGCCTGTTGCAAGGTTTCATCTACCAGACTCATGGCAAAACTATCTTTTTCCAGCAGCTTAACGGCAACCCATTGCGGGTTGATGGATTTATCATATAATTGCTGTTCAATTAACGGTGTTAATTGTTTAATCGCGGTTTCAATTTCCTCTGGGTATTTAACGGGAGTGGAGGAAAGCGCCTTTGTTTCCACTAACTGATTGATTGTCGATTTTAGTGCATTCAGATCCTGTGTTTGCGTCGCTACCAGGGATACCAGTGGACAATCAAGTCGCCTAGCTATTTCATCACTATCTATTTTGATATCCCGGCCCGTTGCATCATCCATATTATTAAGCACTACAACCATAGGGATACGCATTTCCAGTAACTGCGTCGTGAGATATAGGTTATGCTCTAGGTGGGTGGTATCAACGATATTGATAATTAAGTCGGACTTTTGTGACAGAATAAAATCTCTCGCGACTTTTTCATCCAGTGAAGTTGAGTGCTCATTGACATCAAGACTGTAGATACCCGGTAAATCGACGACCTTAATCACTTTATTATCATAGCGATATTGTCCGGTTTTCTGTTCTACTGTGACCCCTGCCCAATTTCCGACATGCTGCCTGGAACCAGTCAGGCCATTAAATAGTGTGGTTTTGCCGCAATTGGGGTTGCCGATGACTGCAACGCTCACTTCTCCTTTAAATAAATCAGTTTTCTGCTCTGTAGGCTGCCGTTCTAGGCGTTCAATTTTTATTGCAGCGACTTCATTTTGGCGTAAACTGAGATCAGTTCCACGTATTCGAATCTCAATAGGATCTCCTAGAGGCGCAATACGAATAATAGTAAACTCTGTTCCCGGTGTCAGCCCCATCGCTAGCATCTTTTGCCGATAAGGCAGAAAGCTTTTGTCAAATCCTACAACACGGCCAGTATCGCCGACATGCATGTCTTTTAAACTAACCCTCATCATAAACCTCCATTGCTTTACAGTGACTACTTTTCAAACATACCCATTCCCAAGTTTAAATTAGGGCTACGAACTTAACACGGGACAAAAACAAGTAGGGTGGGCAGTTTTTTTTGCCCACCAATAACTCTGATCATGGTGGGCAGAAAAGATTGCCCACCCTACGCGTTATGGCTTGTCCCGTGTTAAATATATAGCCTAAATTAGCAATCATTTTTCAGCATGTTTATGACCATGCTCATGAGTCTCAGCAGCTTTGGTGACCAAGGTTCTATTCAGATAATCCTCAACAGCCTTATCGGGACTAGTTTCAGTTGTGCTCAACGGTTCAATGCCCATGTTTTCAAGTCGCCTTACCAAGCCGGACCCCATACCCCCCGCAATTAAAACCTGTACATCTTCTAAGGGAGAAAAATCATGGGGTGAGCTGTCATGAAAAGATTGCTCCTTGGATAATTCTAATAACGCTTTATTAACAATCATTTTGGATTCAATCTCATAGATCCAGAATTTCCTGCACCGACCAGTATGGTCAGTAATTTCTTTTCGATTTTGACTTGCTACTGCAATTTTCATCTCAGATTCCTGATTTTTTATTAAGGGAAAAACTGATAAAACCAGTTGAAGTGATTGTAACTAATAATATACTCTTCTTTTATTGCTTGGGAATGAGAATCATCAATTTTGAATTGCTCATGATAATAATATTTCAGAATATTATAAAATGCTTAACAAACGTATTTTATTTTGTTACTGTCTTGTATACATTCTCAAAAATTTACCTCTCACTTCCAAGAGTTAAAATAATAATGACCAATGACTGACATCTCTGATGTGCATGGAAACTGTTTACTTGAAGGCCTACATAATAGTTTTTTCTTCAATTTTCTACGAAAATGTTAAGATTTGGACAGATGTGCAAGTATATTTTTCACAGGAGAAAATAATGAAAATCGCAAATTTTATCATTGGATTTATCCTTGGCATTATCGTAACTGGCACAACCGTGTGGTTAATAATGCCGGGAATGATGCTGACTGAAAGACTTAGTCCCTATGGTATTGATGAAACGGTAGAAAAAATCACAGCTAATGCAGAAGCCGAAGGCTGGATCATTTCATCCGTACAGCCATTACATAAATCAGTGAAGAAACACGGTGGAGGAGACTTACCACCCGTCGTTTTAATTAATCTTTGCCAGGCTGATCATGCCTATAATATTTTAAAAGAAGATACTAACAAGGTTATTTCAGTCATGATGCCATGTACGGTTTCCGTTTATCAAAAATCTGACGGCCTTGTTTATGTGGGTACGATGAATGCAGGGTTACTAGGAACTATGTTTGGAGGTACGGTTGCCGAAGTTATGGGGGGTATTGTTGCGGCTCAACAACAGAAATTCATGATATTTTTAAACAATGAATGAATGTCTCTTTAAATAAATCTTTTACGTAATCCATTTTAACGGTTGCTTAAGTGCATACCTGTTTCTCTATACCAAGGTCACGGGCAATCATGTTGCATTTAGCTTGTATTAAGTAAAACATGAGGTGATGAATGACTAATAAAAATAGTGTATTAACAGTCAGAAACCTTCAAATCGCATATGAAGGCGAACAGATTATCAGTGATCTTTCCTTTACTGTTAAGAAAAAGGATATCCTAATATTTCTTGGGCCGAATGGCGCAGGAAAGACCACCTTGCTAAGAGCATTACAAAATTTGCTGCCCTATCAGGGATCAGTTTCATGGAATGCCGAGAAAATCAGTTACCTCCCACCGCAAGAATTCCTGCAACGACAAAACCTTCCTCCATTAAACATTGAAGAATTCTATGCCTTTAAAACGTCGGATTCAAATGTCATTAAGTCGATGATTGCTGATGTCGGCCTTGATGAAAGTC
>WTCN01000152.1 GCA_013138555.1 Methyloprofundus sp.
AAAACATGGTATGTGCCAGTATAATATGAATGGTTATTGCTGCGGCCAGTGCCTTCATCATCTCGGCATGCCAGGTTAAAAAAACCAGTATTATTGCAAAAAAAGCACTTCCCCAAAGAAGCAGCAGATTCTTGATTAAATTCTGTGCTTCAAACCCTGTGGCCAGAGCCTTGGTTTTTTCACTTAACATAGATGAAAAAAAGAACACAGGTGCCATTAACAACCAATAGAAAACACCCGCTCTATCAGAAACTTCGATTAATACTTCGCCAAAAAAACATAAAAATATGAGCGATATAAAAATTATTTCATTAATATAAATATGGTTTAAAGCAGCCTCCATATTCCATTTTGATTTATTTGTTGGCTGTACGGACATAAAAATCCCCTCAGTTAAATCACTTTTGAAAATTGCTGAGCTTTGGCATTTAGGTAACGATCAAAGATCATACAAATATTTCGAATCAATAAGCGCCCTGCTGTTAACACATAAATCCCTTTATCATCCATTGTCAGTAAACCATCATTTTGCATGGCTTGTAAAGCCTTTAATTCATCGCCAAAATATTCATTAAACTGGATAGCATATTGCTGCTCTATAGGCTCAAAAGATAAGGTAAAATGACAGATTAACTGAGTAATCACTGCCCGGCGTAGTTTATCATCTGCATTTAAGGCATATCCTTTAAACACCGGCAATACACCTTGGCTAATGGCTGCATCATAAGTCACTAGGTCTTTGGCATTTTGTACATAACTATCGGCGACACGTCCTATTGAGGTGATACCTAAGCCAATCAGGTCACAATCAGAATGGGTAGAATAGCCCTGAAAGTTTCGATAAAGCTTATTCTCCCGTTGCGCTATGGCTAGCTCATCATCGGGCTTGGCAAAATGATCCATGCCGATATAAACATAACCTGCTTCCTGCAAGCGTTGCATAATCATTTGTAGTATATCCAGTTTAAGCTCAGCACTGGGCATCTCTGCTTCGTTAATCTGCCGCTGTGTTTTAAAGCGGGCAGGAAGGTGCGCATAGTTAAAAATCGAGAAACGCTCTGGTTCTACACTCAGAATTTTATCTAATGTCAGTGAAAATGACTCAACTGTCTGTAGGGGCAGGCCATAGATTAAATCGATACTGGTGGAACGAAAACCTTCTTTTCTTGCAGATTCCAATACCGCAAAAGTCTGTGCTTCCGATTGAATTCGATTAACCGCTTGCTGTACCGCAGGATCAAAATCCTGCACACCTAGACTGATGCGATTAAAACCCAGTTCCCGTAACTGCTTAATCGTTTGCCCATCGGTTGCGCGCGGGTCAATTTCAATGGAGTATTCGCCACTGTCATCTTCTTTTAAATTAAAATGCTGACGGGTGGCTGCCATTAGGCGACTCATCTGCTGATAATCTAAAAAGGTCGGCGTTCCCCCGCCCCAGTGCAACTGATTCACAGGACGTTTATTATCAAATAACGCGCCTTGCAGCTCTATTTCCTTAAATAAATTCGCCAGATACGGCTCTGCATGCTCTCTGTTTTTAGTAATGATTTTATTACAGGCACAGTAGTAGCAAACAGTATCACAAAAGGGAATATGAAAATAAAGCGATAGCGGTCCACCACGCGCATTGGATAAGTCTATCTGCTGCTGGTAATCTTGCTGAGTAAATCCTTCATGTAACTCTAAGGCAGTCGGGTAGGATGTGTAACGCGGGCCTGATTTATCGTAGCGATTAATCAAGTCTAGGTCGAATTTTACAGATTGGTCCATTATATTTTTCTGAGTTTAAACGTTATACAAAGTAGCAGGGGCTTTAGGGACTGTGAAAGCATTCAATAATCTATCTAAAAAGATAGATTCCGTAGGTTGGGGTGAGCTTGCGAACCCCAACAATCAATAACTTACCTAGCCTCAGTTGTTGGGGTTCATGCTTCACCCCAACCTACACAGACTATTTTCACAATCTCTAAGCCTCCCCTACAGATTAATTACAATTCACGCGTTGCACTAAAGGTAATATCAGGCCAGCGTTCTTCTGTTAATTGCAGGTTAACACGGCTGGAAGCCAGATAGACTAAGTATCCTCCGCCATCTTTAGCGAGGTTATCGAAGGCTCTTTTCTGAAATTCTTCAAACTTCGCCGCATTATCAGAACTTACCCAGCGTACTGTGTTTATTGACACATTATCATAGACACACTCAACATTATATTCAGCCTTTAGGCGAAACGCGGTGACATCAAACTGCAACACCCCTACCGCACCTAAAATCAAATCATTATTTTTCAATGGCTTGAATAACTGGGTTGCACCTTCTTCCGTCAACTGTACTAGGCCTTTTTGTAAAGCCTTGCCACGTAACGGATCTTTTAATATAACCCGGCGAAATAATTCGGGGGCAAAGAAAGGAATCCCCGAATATTTCAGCACTTCACCTTCGGAAAAAGTATCTCCCACCTGAATCGTACCGTGGTTATGCAGGCCGATTATATCGCCTGAATAGGCCTCTTCTACATTTTTACGGCTCGCCGCTTTAAAGGTAATGGCATTTGACACCTGAATTTTTTTACCTAAACGTACATGATTAATTTTCATGCCTTTATCAAACTTACCCGAACACACACGTAAAAATGCGATTCTATCCCGGTGCGATGG
>WTCN01000332.1 GCA_013138555.1 Methyloprofundus sp.
AAAGGTGGTCAATGCGCCGATAGCAAAAGCAATAATTGCAGCAAAGGTGGTAATATTGCTAGCAAGTGTTTGCAGTGTAGCATCAGGGGGAAGGTCATCTATGCTGACATTTTTCAGCTCAGCAGTACCTGATTTATTTGCTAGGTAGTGGTAATATTTAACACCTATTTTTTCCAGAAAGCTAGGTTCTTCTTCTCTTGCATAAGAGGCTTTTCGCTTATTGTTTGTATCAGACATTATTTGTTTCCTTTTTTACAGCTGTCGTATTATCGAATATATTGTGCCATTGCTGTTTTAATTTTATATTGGCTTCATCTAATGGTACAGCGTTTATGAAATTATCGTAGCGAGAGAGCAGCTTTGATCTTTGTAGTTTGTTCAGGCCATCATCAATTTCAAAATCCATTGGAATTGTATATTTCGCCTGAATATAATCCTCAATGCGTTTGTCCAGACTTATGCGACTGTTTTCGCCACTGCTTAACAAGAAAAAGTAGGCAAGAATGGCTTCTTTGCACTCTTCCGACTCTGCTGAATCAATCAGGTGAGTGAGAGCGCCCATATTATTATCCAGATTGTAAAAATACAGGTTTTTGGTCAGTGTTGCGCTATATTTTGCGCGCTGAGAAAAAACACTGGCAATCTGCCGCCATATAACACCCAATAAGCCTCCAACTGCAATCATTGCTGATATCGGGTCAATGGCTACGCTGAATTTAGTCAGTGTGGCAGTAATGCCGCCTGCCGTACCGCCACCGCCCATGACTCCCAGCTTGATTTTATCAAATAAGCGTATTTGCACGCGTGTATTCGGAAATTGCATTTCTAAATCAGCGCGTGGAATATCTTTAAATAATTTCAGGTAAACGACATTTTCTTCGTTGCTGGCCCTGGAGTTTTTGAGTGCTTTACTTGCCTGTTTTGCAGCCTTTTCAGGACTCATCTTTTTTATATTGGTAAAGTATTCCAGCCATTGCTGCCTGCTTTTAGGCTGTAATAAAACAAATAGGCGACGATATATCAGCACATCTACAGGCTGTTTTTTTAAGCTAAACTGCTTCCAGTTTCTGTGTAACTCTGTGCTAATAGCAGAGCCTCTATAGAAAAGCGCAACTTCAGCAAAGTCCTCAAAATCAACGGATACTTTAACACCATGAGGGGAGGTTTTGTTGAGTGCTTTATTTAAGTCATTCTCTGAAATCCTTTCATAATTCGCATTTTCTAAAATAGCATAAAGTTCTTTTTTTAGTTGTGCCAGCTGATCGCTCGTTCCATCGTTATTGCTGATTAAAGTATCCTTGTCTGGGTTATAGGGCTGATAGAGTTGCTTTAAATGTTGTAAGCGGGTATGTGATTGAGCATGAAATAAAGCAATATAGTGTGTACAGAAATGCTGGAATGCTATGTGTTGCTCAGCTATTAATAGTTTTGAAGCTAATAGGTCCTTGACCAGCATTTCAAGGCTGATGGGAATAAAACGTTCAAGCACATCGGCTTGATAGTGAGTCTGTTGTTTCATTAAGAAAATCTCGTTGGCTATCCTAAGTGTTGTTATAAAGTTAGGGGGTATTTATTCTGCCATAAATATTTTTACCAGCCTACTGATAATGTTTGCTAGTATAGGGGATGGAAATGATTTAGGTCATTTTTTCAATAACGATATATGATGGAGAGAAGAGTATGGGACTTTTTGATTTTGCCAGCAATATTGGCAGTAAGCTTTTTAGTAATGATGCAGATGCAGCAGCCAAAATATCGGAGCATATTTCTGCTAATAATCCAGGTATTGAAGATTTAAGCGTTATTTTCAAATCTGGAACGGCGACTATTATTGGTGTGACAGAGAGCGCTGAAGCCGCGCAGAAAGCCATTTTAATGGCCGGTAATGTTGAAGGGGTGAAAGAAGTTATTCCCAAGATTCAGATAGATGAGCTTGAAACAGATATTGAAACTGCCCTGGAACCTGAAAATGTCGAATATTATGTTATACAAAGTGGTGACTCTTTATCTAAAATAGCAAAAAAATATTATCAGGATGCAATGCAATACCCACGTATTTTTGCCGCTAATAAGGAAGTTATAAAAGACCCAGATCTTATTTATCCGGGGCAAAAAATTAGAATTCCAATGGAATAATTGGGAGCTAAAAAAAACCGCAGTTTTGAAAAAGTATTTAGAAGTTTGGAGGTCAGGCTTTGCCTGACCGGTCAAGCAAAGCTTGACCTCCAAAGAAATGGAAAGAGGTAAAAATGCTGAAAAAACAAGCTCATCGTCCAGCGCATTTATTACTGGATAATATGCCTTATTTCATTACTGCCAGCACCCATAAAAAACATCCTTTACTTAATGATGAAATAAAATGCCAATTGCTTTTACTTATGCAACAAGAATTTCAAAATTTTGGATGGCAATTTAACCACTGGGTTATTCTAAACAATCACTATCATATTATGGTTTATAGCTACAAAGGTGAAGATTTAGGAAAAATAATCGGACGAATTCATTTTAAATCAGGGCAATTCATCAGAAAAATATCACCTAATTACAAACATATTTGGTGGAATTATTGGGATTATTGTCCACGGAATGAAAAAGACTATTTCATCCATTTAAACTATTTATTCAATAACCCGATAAAACACGGTTATGTGCAAAGCCTTCATAATTATTCATTTTCAAGTTTTCATCATTATTTTGAAAAACAAGGGCGCGAAGCATTAATAAAACAGTTTAAACAACATAATAGCTATAAAACGCTAATTTTGGATGAAGACGAATTTTAATAATGAAACATTTTTGAAAAAGTATTTATAAGTTTGGAGGTCAGGCTTTGCCTGACTGGTCAAGCAAAGCTTGACCTCCGAGGGGGGTTAATTAAAAAATATAGAATGTGCTGAGGAATTTTATATCTCAGTGAGCCATTTAATTAATACAATTTAACATTGATCTGATTTGTATCCAGCCTTATTCCATAGCCATTTTTACCCTGCCGCTTAACTTCATACATGGCTTCATCAGCCGACTTGACCAGCTCATCAAAAGTTTGCCCGTGTTGAGGTGTGAGTGCAATACCAATACTAACCCCGACATAAACAGATAATTCCTTGTTGATAGGCATCGGAAACTGAATGTTATTAATCATTTTTTCAGCGATACTCAATGCAATATCATCTGAGTCGGTATTAAGCAAGATAACCAGAAACTCATCCCCGCCTAAGCGGCAAACTAAATCATCTGAGCGAACGCAGGTACTTAAACGGTTAGCTGTTTTAATCAGAACTTTATCACCGACATCATGCCCATAGGTATCATTTGCCTGTTTAAAACCATCAAGGTCTAATAAGAATATACTGGCTTTAGGAGGAGTGTCGAGTGCGCAGCTATCAAACCTGTCCCTTGTTGCCTGTCTTAGCAGTAAGCCAGTGAGGGAATCATGATCGGCTTTATGTTTAATGGCTTGTTCATTGATGACCCGTCTGGATACATCAAAGACGACACCTTCAATGCGATCTTCACCGGATGAATCAACAACTTTAGAGAGTAAGCAATGTATCCATATGGCGGGCTGCTGCTCTTGGCGGAGAGAAAAGTCCTGTGATTGTAATTGTTCAGACTGGAATGCGTTACTCAGCATAAGCTGAAATTCAGTGACCTCATTAATAAATAAGCTTGCGAAATCCTCTTCACTAAAGGTAAGGGCTGGCTTGTCTTCACAATGTAATACTTTTAGTAAGGTCTGGTTGTAGCTAATTAACTGGCCATTGATGTCCAGTAAAAATAATCCCGCACTACTGGAATCAAAAATATGTCGCAGTTGTTGTTCCATGTGTTGTATAGACTTTCTAAGTCGCTGTTCCTGAGTGAATTTTTGCTCCTGATTGTGTAATAAATTATTAATGTCGTTGATCAGACGCCCTAGCTCATTGTCTTTATGATTTTCTAAGATGGGAATAAAGCTGTTATCACCTGCCTTAATAGCATGTACAGTGTTGGATACCTTTAATAGGGGCTGAGATATGTTAAAGCGAACTAAAAATAATAGTATTAATGTTGTCGCAATTGTGAGCAATAGCGAGGTGAGCGCAGAAGAATATGCGGCATATTCTTGTGCATTTATGGCACTCGCTTGCCTATCCAGGCTAATGATGAGCTGTCCAATAAGCTGTTGCTTAATAAAGGGGGAATAGAGTGGCCGAATGAACTGTTGAGGGTTGTTTAGTTGTACTGTTTTTTCTTTTTCAGCGACGAGTACTTTATCACTCTTAATACTTACTTTGTAGATAATATCATTGCTTAATAAACCATCAATAACATCATTGGCAATGCTGGTATCATGGGTATAGGCAGCTGTGGCTGCTGTGTTTTCAACGGCATCCAAAATTTGACTTAGTATAACTTCAGACTGTTCTTTAGAGTGATCAAGCTCCACTATAAAGGATAGTATAGCGACAGTTATCGCCAGAAAAACAGCGCAAGAGAGTGTATAAAGTACTAATTTACGATATAGGTTTTTTAATGGCATTTATAATATCTTTTATGACACTCGGAAAATAAAATCAAAGCTTTAGTTATTTCTGCAATAGTCATCGCTAAAGCTTATAGCACTCCACCATGATATTTTGCATATCCCTTGTACTCTCTTAAGCTGGTCATCCAGTTTTTGTGACAATAACAGAGTATACATCCTAGTGTGCACCTAAAGAAATAGGTTTCTCATAAATTATTTCTTGCGGGTTATTTTGCTACTTAGTCGAAGTATATGTAACTTCTCATTATTTACCCCACTAATAATGAGAAGTTACTAAATTATTTATTATCTTGTTGATTTTTAATTAAAAAAATACGCTGAGTAGTGACAAATTCGTTTGTGTTGTATCAAGGGGAGAATGGATATATAGCTTGTCCATGTTCAAAAAGCTTGCTGACTTGCGGGGTAGTTGTAAATTTAGAATTAAAGATAACATCCCTTAGAGGGGGGTTATCTTTAATTTCGTAGCTTTCAAAAACAGTGCCTATGTATGGCGATTAAGCATGAATTTCTATATGCAGCTCACGAAACTCATTGGTTAATTTATGGTTAGGCAAATAATGCACTAAAGGTTGTGATGCGGAGTGTGACTCGCGAACCTTAACAGAAGGGGATATCTTGCTATTTAAAACTGGCAGCCCTTCGGCAATCAATTCTTCGACTAATTGCCTAGGCAAATTTGCCTGTGCTTGAAACTGGTTAACAACGATGCCTTCAATTTCCAGAGTTGCATTATGATCTGCTTTTACTTCGCTTAAGGTTTGCATCAAAGTATAGAGAGCTTCGCGAGCAAAGGTATCACAGTCAAAGGGAATTAAACATCTATCCGCTGCAATCAATGCAGATTGACTATAAAAATTAAGTATGGGTGGGGTGTCAATATAAACTTCGTCAAAATCCTCTAATTTATCCAGCTCTTCCTTTAATTTGAAGATTTTATAGCGTGATTCCAGTCTGCCTTGCAGAGGTTCTAATTCAGGATGTGAAGGCAGAACAAATAAATTAGGGAAAGGCGTTTCATGAATAACATCTTCTAAATTTGCCCCTTTTCCACCAAAAAGTCCAAGGCTCAAGCAGCCCTTAAAAAAATTAGCAATAGTCTTATCTGAGTCCGTTACTTTTTGCCCCAATAAATACTGTGTCGCATTGCCCTGAATATCCAGATCAATGACTAAGGTACGTTTACCTTCCATCGCACTAATCGCCGCTAAATTACAGGTAATGGTAGATTTTCCCACACCGCCTTTTTGATTAAAGATTACCCTACGCATTCTGTTCCCCAATAAATCCAATAATTAAAGTATTATTATATGTAAAATTAAGAGCGTATAAAAGTATTTGCACCACAATCGGGGCACTCAGGAATAATACTGGTACTTTTAAAGGCAATGACTTTACCACATTTTTTGCAGCTTAACGTTCCTGGTGCGGTAAGTTCACCCGTTTTATAGGGGTGACTATATTGCTTGGCCGTTTGTGATAACTGCGCGAGTTCTATGCGAGTTTTATCGGCAATATCAAGAAAAGAATCAAGGGCAAAATTTTCTAATAGCTCTATGTCAAATTTCAGCCACTCTGTCAGTGAATCATTACTGTTGTCTGGCAAGGAGTGCGCTGCATGATGTACATCTCTGGAAACCGCATCAGCAACATGGCTAATTTCTTCCTGAGACAGACCGCCTAGTTCACTAATTTTTTCTTTGGCAGAATCCAGGCTATCAGCAATAGAATGAATGGTGTCATCTGTCGCTTCATACATGTATTCCATGAAGTCATTGTAGGCTTTGGTTAGTTTGTTTTCGCTCATAAGAAGTGCTCCTTCATAAAGATAGGCTTTAGATTTACGTCACTGTAAGGTATTCTAACGCTTTTGAATGCAAAAAGACGAGTAACAATGCAAGAAAATTACAAACCACTAGAAATTGAGTCTGAAATACAGACGCAATGGGAACAATCAGGCGTATTTCAGGCTTCTGATGATCAGAATAAAGAAAAGTATTATTGCTTATCGATGTTTCCTTATCCTAGTGGTCGACTGCATATGGGGCATGTGCGTAACTATACGATTGGTGATGTGATTAGTCGCTACCAGCGTATGCAAGGAAAAAATGTTATGCAGCCGATGGGTTGGGATGCCTTTGGTTTGCCTGCGGAAAATGCGGCCATGAAGCATAATGTCCATCCTGCTGAATGGACTTATGAAAATATCGACTATATGCGTGAGCAGTTAAAACAACTGGGTTTTGGTTACGACTGGAGTCGTGAATTAGCCACTTGTGATCCAGATTACTATCGCTGGGAACAATGGTTTTTTCTGCAGTTACTGGAAAAAGATTTAATTTATAAAAAAACTTCAGCAGTTAACTGGTGTCCACATGATCAAACTGTTTTAGCCAATGAGCAGGTCATTGATGGCTGTTGCTGGCGCTGTGATACGGCTGTTGAAAAAAAAGATATCTCTCAGTGGTTTTTGAGAATCACTGCATACGCGGATGAGTTAC
>WTCN01000261.1 GCA_013138555.1 Methyloprofundus sp.
CTGCGATAGCCCCAGGCCGGGTAGAGCAAGACGTTAATATCGAGCAGCAAATAGCGAATAATGCGGTGAGCTTTGCACCTGTGAAGCTTGATAGTCAAACGCTGTCTTATCTAAAAATGGCACGTAATTTATGGAGTAGTGTCGATTATCGCTGGCATCGGTGGATTATTAATTATGACCGTAAGCATCAGCTCAGCTTTTTATCAGGGTGGGGCATTGATTCGTTAAAAGCCATGCTTTATTGGCTGTTTATATGGCTTGCAACGGTAACAGTATTATTGGCTATTTACGTATTTCGTAAACAGGCATCCAATATGGATAAAGCGCAGATTTATTACGCCAAAGCTTGCAAAAAACTAAGCAAAAAAGGGTTGATTAGACAGGGTAATGAAGGTGCAAATGACTTTGCTGAGCGGGTGAGTGTAAAAGTCCCTCAGCTTAAAGAGAGCTTTACACAAATTACTCAGCTGTATGTACAGATACGTTATGGGAAAGGGACTGAAAAACTGCAACTGGAGCAATTAAAAGTCAGGGCCGTTGCCTTTCGGGTGAGTAATCATTGATAAGGGTGTCAAGTGGTCTTAATTTTCTGATAAAAAGCGATTGAGCCACGAAAGCTGGGATTAGGATAAGAATAAAAAATGAAATTAGTAACATTTAAATATAAAGAGATAAATCGTGTAGGTGCAATTGTAGGTGATACTGTTGTCGATGGTTTTGCGCAAAAAAATATTCCGCAAACAATGCTGAGATTTTTGGATGCTGGTCCAAGTGCATTAGAGGCACTGCAACAATTAATTGATAGCCAGCAAGCACGCATTCCATTAAGTGAAGTCAAATTACTTGCGCCTGTTCCGAGACCTGGAAAATTTTTAGGTATAGGCTTGAACTATGCAGATCATATTGCTGAGACAGCTCTGGAAAAGCCAGAGTACCCCACATTTTTTACCAAGCAGAGTAGCTGTGTGATTGCCGATGGTGATGCAATACACTTGCCTAAAGTATCAGCAAAGCTGGACTATGAAGTAGAGCTTGCTTTTGTGATTGGCAAGCGTTGCCGTCATGTGCCGCTGGAAAAAGCACATGAAGTGATTGCAGGCTATACTCTGGTGAATGATGTCACGGTACGTGACTGGCAATTTCGTACGCCCACCTGGGTCATTGGTAAATCCTTTGATACGCATGGACCGATGGGGCCGTGGATAGTTACTGCAGATGAGATTGCTGATCCGCATAATTTAATGCTCAAGACATGGGTAGATGATGAGTTGCGCCAATCCTCCAATACCAGACATATGATTTTCAATATTTACCAGATGATAGCCTACTTAAGTCAGGCGATGACTCTGGAACCGGGAGATGTCATTGCCACCGGCACACCCAGTGGCGTTGGCGTTAAAATGAAGCCACGGGGTTATATGCAAGCAGGACAGGTCGTTAGCATTGAAATTGAAAAGATTGGACGACTGACTAATCCGGTGGTTGATGAGCCTGAAGGGTTTGTTGTTGGTTAAGGTGTTTTTAATCGTTCCCACGCACGGAGAGTACAAACGATTAATTTTAACTAAGGTATATTCCGGCAATTTAATTCATACATTTCACCTTGCCTTAATCTTACAAATACCACTTTTACTTCTTACCACAACAACGCTTAAACTTCTTACCACTACCGCAGGCACAGGGGGCGTTTAAACCTTGATTAAAAGAGCCTTCCGCTGATCCAATAGACTTTACTTTTCCATCAAGATAAAACCAGCGATCCTGTTTTTTGATAAAACGGCTGATTTCGTTCATCACCCGCTGTTCTCCCTCTATAGTGAAATAGGCTTTAAATTCAACGATTCCCTTATGCTCTTTTGCAGTGCCTTTTTTAGTTGAAATAACTTCTAGCTGTGTCCACTCTCCGGTGTCTTTTGAGAAATCGATACTTGCAGGGCGTGTAGAGTCATCCCAGCTGCTTAATAAATAGGCTGCATTATGCATGGCATAAGCGGTAAAACGTGAGCGCATTAAAGCTTCTGCACTTAATGCGTGAGCCTGTCCTGTGTGTAGTAATTCACAGCACTGTTGGTAACTTAAAGAACTGCCACAAAGGCAGTTGGCTGTATCGGTTGACATAATTAATTCCATGAGTGCTCAAAAAAGATGCCTCTATAATAACAAAGTCGCAGGCAGTTCGTGTATATAACAATAAGGCTTTTAAGGCTAAATGTGACTATTTTACACTGTTGCATTTACTGCTTTATCCTAGAAAAATATTTTGTGGCATGAAGTTTGCAAGTATCTCAGTACTTGAAGTTCATGTTGAAAATTTTATTTTGCTGACTATTATCCACGACTTAAATATACTCGCTATCGTTACAATAGCCTGTTTCTAGTGCTGGTCTTTATAGCATAAACGCACTAAAATAGTCTGATATGCGCACTGTTTTAGTGCGCCTACGCTAGTCAGTAAATGTGTTATCAATGTGAAGTATGGAGGAACATACGGTGTTTGCGATTGATGTAAATTATTTTATGTGTACTCCTTAGTCACCCCTGTTGTTATTAAATTAAGCGAGCATAAAGAATGAAAGCGGATATTGGGTTAATTGGCCTTGCTGTCATGGGACAGAATTTAGTTTTAAACATGAATGATCACGGTTTTAAGGTGGCGGTACAT
>WTCN01000182.1 GCA_013138555.1 Methyloprofundus sp.
TAAGGCATTAAATAAAGTTGTTTTACCACAGTTAGGGTTGCCGACAACCGCAACGGTATAATCACTCTGCATCTAGCTTCTCTACACTTAATATATCTGCCTCATCCTTGCGTAAAGTTAAAGAAAAACCCCTTAAAGCAATTTCTACCGGATCCCCTAAGGGGGCAAAACGTACAATAGAAAACTCCGTTCCGGGCGTTAAGCCCATCGCCAGCAAACGTTTCCTATATGCCCTGCCCTGCTTGTTAAAGCCAGCCACCCGACCTTTATCGCCTATTGTCAGCCCTTTTAAACCATTTAATATCATTATTTATCCTCAGTTCCCTGATGAAGAAAGCGTACAAAATAAACAAACATAAAACTATTTTCGTACGCATTCCTAAGAATTAATATTCATCTAATTAATAATCATTCTCATTACATAGTTTAAATATACCATATTCCTACAAAAAAAACCTTTGTTAATATTGCCTGAACTGCTAAGGAATTTAAAATACAAGTGAAGTCCAGAAATTAGATAACTATATCACCAAATGCTTATTTTACCGCCCTCTCCCTCAACTTTCACTGTCTTCTTCAAAAAACAATTTTTCTTCCAGGGTTTTACCCTGACTAAACTGGCGATACTGCCAGTTATTATCAATAATACAAGTAAGGATTTTTAAATCCATATTAGCTTCTATCGTAGGATTATACTCCACTATAAACTCATTCTTTTGCGGTGTAGAAACCCGTACCACTCCCTTTAACGGCTTAATTTTTGCAATAACATCGACAGCCGTACAAGATTCCATTTGCACAGTGATAAACCGGGTAGGACTACTCTCCCCTGAAGCATTAAGCTGCATCGTACTCATCACGCCATTATCCAGCAATAAAATTTGCTGACATAAGCGCCCCAGTTCAGCAAGATCGTGAGAACTGATAATAAAAGTTGTCGCTGGCGATAGTTCAGTAATAATGGAACGAATATTACGTGTATTAACAGGGTCTAAACCCGCAGTAGGCTCATCCAGAAATATCAGCTCGGGGCTACCAATCAAGGCCTGCGCGATAGCAACGCGTTTAGCCATACCATGACTCAGTGTATCTGGCTTTGCCTTAAACAAATCCTTGAGTGCCACCGCCTCTAAAACTCTTATCGCTTCATTTGTTGCCTGTTTAGCACTTAAGCCTTGTAAGCGCGCATAAAAGCTGAGCTGCTCACCAATCGTAAACGCTGGATCAAGCCTGGCATCTTGAGGTAAAGCCGAAACTCTACCGCTAAGTGCCGATGCGCCAGGCTTGTGACCAAACAGTGTCAGTGCTCCTGCGGTGACGGGTAAAAAACCGCAAAGAAGACTGAGCAAGGTGGTTTTACCTGCGCCATTAGGCCCGACCAAGCCAATAGGCTCACCAGCGCCCAGTTCAAAAGTGACATTGCTGAGCGCAGCTTTTCCAGCATAAAGATGGCTAAGATTATGGCATTGTATCATTGGCATCTTCATAAATTTTGCCTATGCATCACCCAGCGCCCTATACTCAACAGGACTACGCTTTGCAGTAAAGGAATATAGGCCAGTTGTAAAGCCTGCCATTGCGCAAGTTGAGACAATGCAGACATTTGATAACCCGGAATCAGGATTTTTAACGCATCCAGCGCGGGCAGATAAGATGATAAGGCGCTAATGATTCCCGCCAAAAAACTCCAGACCAGAATAGCCCATACTGTTGCCTGTCTCGCTGATTTTAAAGTGGCAGACAAGGCTGCCATCATGGCAGTAAACGGCAGTAAAACGATAATCAGATTCACGGCTATCGCCATGGCGCTATTCAATGCGAGAGATAGCAGATTTACATCACGATAAACGGCAAGCGCGACAGTGCTGAATAAGCTCATAAAGATCAACAGTGTTTGCACTAGCATCATACCGGCAAAACGGCCAAAGAACAGACTATCTCTACTCACTCGCAGGCACAGAAAACGCAAGGTACCACGCTCTCTATCCGAACAGGTCTGATCTGCAGAAGTCATCACACTCAATAAGGGGAATATAATCAACGCAAAATGCCAATACACACCCATTTCCGGTATTTGCCAATTCAATAATGAGCCAAAGCCAAAAAACTCCAGAAAACTAATACCTGAAGTAATATTTTTCTCCTGACCCAGCATGTCAGCGGCAAAGCGTATCGGATAGAGCAGAATAAAAGACCAGACCAATGCAAAAGTAATCAGATATAACCAACCTTTTCTGCTGGAAAATAACCTTTTTAGCTCAAACTGGCAAATAAGCAAAGAATGCTGGAGAAAACCGGGGGACATACTCATTCCTTTGTTAGTAATATGTTAAATGACTACTTTACAGTAGCAAATAATATAACTTATTTTTGCTGAGCATTGCCAATTATCTTGTGCATTGCAGCAGAATAATTGGGATCATCATTTTAATCATTCTCTTTTTTCGGTCGCCCTGCTTTTCTAGCAGTTACTCGCTTCTTAGTCAAGGCTTCGATTTGTGAAGTGAACCTTTCATTTCCAAGAGCCAAACCTTTATTAACTGATACTCTGATTTCTTCCAGCAATCCTGTTCCCATATGTGCTTTAAACAGCTCACGGTAGGCTCTTAACCTCTCGGCTTTCATTTTTCCTAAAGCAAGATATTCTGGATGTGGTGTCTGTAAATCACTTTCTACCCCCAGCGCATTGATCGCATAACTCGACCAGCTATAGTCTGATGTGGTTACACTATTTAACAAGCTGCCGTAAACAAGGTATGAGTGCGACTCAGGCAATGAGCCTTGTATTTGAGGGAAAGCTGCCTGAGTTTGCTTTGTGATTTTGTTCAACCCATCAAATACGCTGAGTAATTACAATACCTTCGCCAATTTAAATTTTGGTCAAAAAATCCAATTTCAGACCTATATAGATCAATCACTTATAAATTAAAATTACACGAATAATAGCTACTTTTTCATTTTGGCGAAGGTATTGTAATTACAATAATATAATAAAACCATTCAGTAAAGAGACTTGCTAGGATGGGCAAAGGGCTTTTTCGTGCCCATCTTTTACAGTGTGATGGGCACGGGATAAAGCTCCTTTGCCCTCCTGTTGTGCTGTTATGCAAATAAAGGATATGAATTTCAGCGGTAGATCAAGCATATTTTCGACGCATAAAAACGCATAGACTCGTTAATAACAATAGTGTTGATGGCTCATCCACCGCCCCAGT
>WTCN01000260.1 GCA_013138555.1 Methyloprofundus sp.
AAGCGGATCGCTTTACCAGCAGTCACCTGCCTTTCTTAAAGCCTGAAACGGCTAAAGATCTGATTTACCTGTTCCATGAGTTTGTCTGCCTAGTCGTGTCCTTTTTTCGCGGGCAAATTATTATCGCTTTATTACAAGGGGTACTTTTCGCGGTAGGGTTTAGTCTTGCGGGGCTTGAATACGGAGCGGTATTGGGTATTACATTGGGTTTTCTTAACCTAGTGCCATATCTTGGCAGTATGTTGGGTTTGGCGGTCTGTCTACCGATTGCCTGGTTTCAAGTGAATGGCGGAATGGATTTATTGCTAATAGTCAGCCTAGTCTTTGCTGTGGTGCAAATGATTGAGGGATATATTATTACCCCTCGTATTATGGGAGACCGAACGGGTCTGCATCCGATGGTGATTATCGTTGCAATTTTCTTCTGGGGTTCTGCATTAGGCGGGATACTGGGTATGATATTGGCGATTCCACTAACGGCTTTTTTAGTGGTGTTATGGCGCTTGATGAAAGAAAAATATATCGTGCAGATATTTTGAAAATCAGAGTGCCTTAGCACATCCTATGTCTATCAAGCAGGCATATAGAAATTATTTACCTGAGAACCTATAGCAAGAGTTGCGTGGGATTTTGTTGGTGGTTTAGGTTTGTCGGATCTGTGTGTAAAAGTGGCGACAACTTAAATGGCCTGTATGCCCGAAAATAAGTTTCTCTCCTAAATGCGGGATATTCAGGAAAATTAATTTGAATTTTGACCCATTTGGGTCATGTGTTTTGTTTTCAGATGGTGTAGGCTTACTCTAAACTTAAAATTTTATCTAGGAAAAATTTGTTGGCATGTAATTAAAATGCTTATTCAGGTACAGTGATCATGCTTAAAATGTACGTTACCCAGTCTAGAACTTTTGGGTTTGAAGGCAGCTTGTTAATCATATCGTAGACTAGTGTGAAGGGTATGCTGCTCTAGTTAATGATTTATTAGGGGAAAGGAAGAATATGCCATCATCAGAAGTCATTTATACAGAAGCAAGTAATTGGTTGAGGCTAGTAAACACGATTTGTTGGCAAATGGCTGCAATATTCATCCCACTTACCTTAGCGAGTTTTGTTTATGCTTTAAATCATCCAGTTGCAATAATTTGGCTTGGTTCAGGTTCAGTTATTATGTGGCTTATATGGACGTATGTCATTTATAAATACATATGCTCAGCAAATGATTGCAGAGCTGCGCTAGAAAGTATTGAAAAAGAAGATGGGGTGCTAGACAAACAAAGGTTCTATAGTAATCAAAGACTCTCATCTCATAATCAGCGAGCCCCAGTATATGTTTTAATTGGTAGTAGTCTCGTACTTATAATAGCATGGGTGGTACTTTATTTTCTCAGGTATGGTCATTCCTAAGGAGTGCGGATTTAATAATATCCGAAAGTCTCTGTTCTAATGTAGCCTGTATGGAGCTTGCGGAATACAGGAAGAGCACTCACTTTCCCGTATTCCGCAAGCTCCATACAGGCTACACAACTATCAGGTTTTATTTAGTCTGATTCCTAAGTATCGTGCCAATATGGAAAAAAATAAAGCTGAGTTAGTTCCTCATTGTGATGAATTTCGCCCAGTGTTTTAATGTAACTTACGAGGCTTTAAACGATGAAAATATCAAAAGAAATAAAGAGAATAGCTCAGATAATTGCTCTATTATTAGCCGTTGGGGGAGTTATTTATATAAATTCCACAGCCACAATGAGTATGGGTGATTTTTCTGGCAACGGTAGATAGATAAGGAAGCACTTTGTTATTAAGGAGTGTACATGAAATAAAATAGCTGTAGATTTTATTTCATGTACATTCCTAAGGATTATCAGATACCTGCGTGTCTAAGCACAGGCTTAACGTGCCAATGTGTACAGATAATCGTTGATGGGCCTATTTCGGAGTCATAAATCCATGTCAGAATTAAACTTCCCCGCACCCCCTAGATTTGATTGCTTAGAAGATGAGCGATGTCACCGAAAACAGCGATTAGCTGCTGCATTTCGTCTGTTTGCCTACTATGGATACGATGAAGGTGTCGCCGGACATATCACGGTCCGTGATCCTGAGTTTCCAGATTGCTTTTGGGTTAACCCGATTGGCATGTACTTTGGTCATATTCGAGTATCAGATTTATTACTGGTTAATCACAAGGGCGATGTTGTAGAAGGCAACAGACCTGTCAATACCGCTGCTTTTGCGATTCATTCTCAAATCCATCAAGCTCGACCTGATGTCAATGCAGCAGCTCATGCTCATTCGCTCTATGGCAAAACGTGGTCAACACTTGGGCGCTTGCTGGATCCTTTGACTCAGGATTCATGTGCATTTTTCGAAGATCATGCATTGTTTGATGATTACACCGGGGTCGTTCTGGATACGCAGGAAGGTAAGCACATTGCCGCAACACTCAAGGAGAGAAAGGCCGTTATACTCCACAATCATGGTTTACTCACTGTTGGCAAATCAGTAGACGACGCAGCCTGGTGGTTCATCGCAATGGATCGCTCCTGTCAAGTTCAGCTGATGGCTGAAGCCGCAGGAAAACCAGTGCTGATTAATCCGGAAACGGCTCGTTTGACTTATAGTCAGATTGGAACTCATCTGGTTGGGTGGTTTAGTTTTCAATCTCTGTACGCGATGATTGTGCGCCAGGAGCCTGATTTACTTGACTAAGCTGGCAGTTTGAATTAGTTCTGCAAGGCAACTATAAAACCTGATCCAAGTCGTTGTTGAACTATCTGTTCAAAGAAAAATAAGGTGCTGATAAATATGAAAACAGATGCAAAACTCTATACACAGCCGTTATCAGAAATGCTTGGCCAGCAAGTTGTTAACAGCGAAAACATGAGTATACTTGCTCTAAATGAGGCAGCAATGATTAAATTATTTCAATCTGAAGGTGTATTGTTATTCAGAGGGTTTGCAACAAATGTTGAGATATTTACACAATTCACTAACAAATTTAGTAAAGACTTCATGGACTATGCAGGGGGAGTCTTCAACCGTAGAATAATCAACGGGGATAGCACCCTTTTGAGTGTCAATGATTTCAATCATGAAATTAAATTACATGGAGAAATGTACTACCAGAAAACCATTCCGCTGATGCTTTGGTTTTTCTGCGCTCATCCAGCGGCTCAAGAGGGTGAAACAATTTTTTGCGATGGCAAACAATTCTTTAATGAGCTTAGTCAACCATTAAAAGAACTATTTAGTCAGAAAAAATTGAAATATCGCGGTCACCTAGATAAGGATGCGTGGCAAAAGCAATATAAAACCAATGATTTAAACGTAGTGAAACAGATATGTAAAAGCAATGATTCTCATCTAGTAATAAACAAAGATGAATCCATTGATATCCATTATATTTGTTCAGCGATACAGCATAGCATGTATGAAAATCATCCCGTCTTTATTAGTAGTTTATTGCCCGCAAAAAGTATGTATTCAGAGAGTGTTTCCTTTGATGATGGTTCAGAGATTGACGATAAAATAATGCGTGAGCTCTATGATATAGCTGAAAAAATAACGACAGAAATTTGCTGGGAAAAAGGGGACATCTTGATGATTGATAACACCAGAATAATGCATGGTCGCAGGGCGTTTGTTGATGATAAACGTGATATCTATATACGTTTGTGCTCTCCATTATTTTCTACTAATGAATCAAATAAAGGGTAGCATGAAGTGATAAGTGACCATTGCTTGTGTGTCATAATCATACTTCACTCCCATTACAGGCTCTATCACGGAGAATGAAGTATGAATGATCTGCAACGTATGTTGAAAGATATTGAAATGGAAGTTAGGCTAACAAGCCAGTATATCGGTAAAGATGCCCTGGATGCCAGGGTCATGGCTGCGATGAAACAGGTGTCGAGGCATGAATTTATTCCTCACGAATTCCATTACTGTGCCTATGATAATTCTCCAGCACCCATAGGCTCGGGGCAGACTATTTCCCAGCCCTATATTGTTGCTTTGATGAGTGACTTACTGGATACAAAACCGGGCGATAGTATTCTGGAAATAGGTACCGGTTCCGGTTATCAGGCTGCAATTCTGTCCTGCATGGTGCAACAGGTTTACAGTGTTGAAATTCTGGAAAGTCTGGCTGCGAAGGTGCACAAGCGGCTTAACAAATTAGGCTACAACAACATAAACCTGCGCACAGGTGATGGTTATTACGGTTGGCCAGAGCATGCACCTTATGATGGTATTATAGTCACAGCTGCTGCTCCCTATATTCCTCAGCCCTTGATTGAACAGTTGAGGGCCGGCGCTAAACTAGTCATCCCTATTGGTTCCCCCTATAGTTATCAAGAGCTGATGCTGGTCGAAAAAAAGCCTGGCGGTGAAATCGAGATCCAGTCAATTCTTAGCGTCAGCTTTGTACCGCTCACCGGTAAACGTGACATGGATTCCGCCGATAATGCCCTGTTAAATTCCCGCAAAAGCCATTGAGCAACGTCTATGATTGAAAATAACCATGATATCAAAAATCTATCGCTAGCTGACCAAGGGCGCGAGCGTATTGAGTGGGCGCTCACCGAGATGCCGGTACTGCGTTTATTACGCGACCGTTTTGCCAGAGAACGCCCACTGGCAGGTGCGCGCATCAGCGGCTGCCTGCATATCACCACAGAAACGGCAAATCTGGCGCGCACCCTGGTGGCTGGTGGGGCAGACCTGGTATTATGCGCCAGTAATCCTCTTAGCACTCAAGATGATGTTGCTGCTGCGCTGGTACAGCATTATCACGTCCCCACCTTTGCTATCCGTGGTGAAGATGACAGTTGCTATTATCGGCATATTGCCAAAGCACTGGATCACAGGCCGCAACTGACCATGGATGATGGTGCTGATCTGGTCAGCGAATTGCATAAAAACCGTAGTGACTTATTGGCCGGGGTGACCGGTGGCACCGAAGAAACGACTACCGGCGTGATCCGCCTGCGCGCGATGGCGGCGGATAACGCCCTCAGATTTCCGCTTATTGCCGTAAATGATGCGATGACCAAGCATTTATTCGATAACCGTTATGGCACCGGTCAAAGTACATTAGACGGCATTATTCGCGCTACCAATATCCTGCTGGCTGGTAAAACCTTTACGGTTGCCGGGTATGGCTGGTGTGGGCGCGGTATCGCCATGCGTGCTAAAGGTCATGGTGCCGATGTTATCGTTACTGAAGTTGAACCGCTTAAAGCACTTGAAGCAGCCATGGATGGGTTTCGGGTTATGCCTTTGCTGGATGCAGCAGCCAGTTCGGATTTTATTGTCACCGCAACTGGTGACAAACATGTGCTGGATCAGGCGCATTTTGAGGTGATAAAAGACGGCTGCGTGATAGCCAATTCCGGGCATTTTAATGTTGAAATCAATATCCCGGCATTGGAAAAGTTGACTGTAAAAAAACACCGTCCGCGTAGTAGTGTCGAAGTATATCAACTTAAAAACGGGCGTACTATCCGGTTATTGGCAGAGGGTCGACTGGTTAATCTGGCTGCCGCAGAAGGTCATCCGGCGACCGTTATGGATATGAGTTTTGCTAATCAGGCATTGAGCATTGCCTATTTATGGCAGCATGGTGCAGGTCTTGAAAATGAAGTTCATCCGGTGCCTGTCAATATTGATCAACAAGTTGCTACAATGAAGCTGGCAGCGATGGGTATTAGTATTGATAGCTTAACGCCGGAACAGAAGACTTATTTATCATCCTGGAAAGAAGGGACATAAGTCTAAAAAAACTAATCTATCTGAATGATTATTAAGGTATTTATTCCTATATTGGAAGGTATATTTGATGAAGACAAGAATTTTGACATTGCTGGTTTTGGTTTTTGTTATGCTGACTGATCTTGGACCCATACCGACGATCAGCCTTATTTTCCTTTATGTCGTTAATTTTAGACCGCTGTGGTTTAAACGGCTTATAGATGAGATTTATCGATGATGACAAGAATAAAGACCTCGCTGGTACTCATTGTTTTAGCGATTATAGGTATTGGCCCTATGCCAACAAGCAGCCTTATTGCTATTTATGTTGTGGTTTTTAGGCCGAGTTGGTTTAAGCAACTGGTTGATACTATTTACCAAGGTGATTAATATTGTCAGAAACTCGGGTAAAAAATGCCGCTTTATTGCCATAACCAAATTAGATAGATAAATGGCTAAAAAAATGAATGATATTGGTTTTTTTGAGCGTTACTTAACTGTTTGGGTGGCCTTATGTATTGTCATTGGTGTTGCTCTGGGAGCCTTGGCACCTGAATTTGCTAAGGCATTGGATGCAATGAGTATCAATGTGAATGGCGCGCCTGTTGTTTCTATTCCTATCGCGATTTGTCTGTTTTTTATGATGTATCCGATCATGGTGAAAATTGACTTTAGTGAAGTGGTTAGTGCAGGAAAGAGCATTAAACCGGTGAGTTTAACTTTGTTTATTAATTGGGCAGTTAAACCGTTTACTATGTATGTTATTGCTCATGCATTTTTAGGCGTATGGTTATGTGAGTTTATAGGTGCTGATGCTGTTGATTTAGTGAAAATACCTTTTGGCTTAGATTTGCTGGTCGGCGAACAATACGGTGCGGGAATAGTCGTTATGAGTGAAGGTATCAAAATGCTTGAGATACCTTTGTGGCGCAGTTACCTGGCGGGATGTATTTTGCTAGGTGTTGCTCCGTGTACCGCGATGGTTCTGGTGTGGGGTTATCTTGCTAAAGGGAATGCGGGGCATACCTTAGTTATGGTGGCAATTAATTCTTTAGTGATGTTAGTGCTATTTGGCTTGATTGCAGGTTTTTTATTGGGTATAGGACAATTACCTGTGCCTTGGCAGGCATTGTTGCTGTCCATAGGTGTTTATGTTGCCTTACCTTTATTTGCAGGCTTTTTTTCTCGGAAATGGATTGTTAGAACTATGGGACAAGAATGGTTTGAGCAGAGATTTGTCGGTTTTTTAACGCCGATCACTATTTTTTCATTATTACTTACCCTGGTTTTACTATTTTCATTTAAAGGTGATGTGATTTTAAATAATCCACTTACTATCTTATGGATTGCGATTCCATTATCTATTCAGACGGTATTGATTTTTGCCGTGACTTATTTACTGGCAAAAAAAATGGGATTGTCATATGAAAATGCAGCACCTTCAGCATTAATCGGCGCATCTAATCATTTTGAAGTGGCGATTGCTACGGCAGTGATGATTTTTGGATTATCATCGGGCGCAGCTTTAGCCACTGTTGTAGGGGTATTGATTGAAGTGCCATTAATGTTGGCACTGGTTGGTTTCTGTAATAAAACTAAGGGCTGGTTTTAGATAAGCTGCCCGGTATTATTAAAGGTAGACAGCCAGTTACCCAACTGTCCTCTATCCTCTAACAGACTTTAGTGTGCGGAATTACCATGCTAGGATCTTCTGATTAATACGGCGGATACCAATGATGTTTATGTAATGCATTATTCAAAGAATCTAATACCGTAGCAACCGGAGACTCTCGAACACAAATCATATTCTGTGGGATACTGATTTCTTGCTCATAAACACCGCCATTTTGACGCTGCCCTGATTTTAAGGTAATTTCTACAGCCAATTCCTCTGCCTTATAGGGCAAGCTGACGTGAGCAATAAATGAAACGAACCGTCTGTTCATTTTGCTGGAATCCAGGCCTTCTTCTTCCAGATGATAGCTAATATCTGGCGCTAGTTGTTGCATATGCTTTGCCACCTCTTTAGGCGGAAAAACTTCCAGGATATATAGCTCCATATCAATCATTTTCATTTGGTCTCCCGTATGATCAAGTCCTTTTCTTTTATGACTACTGATAATCGGACCAGCAGTCCAGTGTGATGTGTTATTTTCTAGTTCAGAAGAGGGATGATGCTCTGAATCATGTACATTATCCATTAGAACGCTCCGAGCATATTTAGGCATCTTTCATTGGCTTGTTTTTAAATGCTTGATAAACAAACATCGCAAAGGCAAACACCCCTATAGCGAAGATGATGTCCCCCGGAACACGTGCCCATACCAGTCCCTCCATTACAGAGCTATGCATAAACTCGGCAGACCGTGAAAATGCATAATAATGTTTTATACTTGCATAGGCTTGCCAGAGACCTTGAGGTAGCAGTGATAGAAACGTCATCATTGCCAGGCCGATATTTAAACTCCAGAATGAAATTTTAAGCAATTTTTGATTCCAATGATTAATATCTGTCAGACCACGTAAACAAAACAGCATCAAGCCTAAACCTAGCATGCCATAAACACCAAACAATGCAGCATGACCATGATTCGCAGTGGTATTAAGACCTTGCAAATAATAGAGGGAAATAGGCGGGTTAATTAAAAATCCAAATAGACCGGCACCAATCATATTCCACACTAGAACGGCAGTAAAAAACATAAATGGCCAATGGTAGTTTTTCTCCCACTCCATTTCGTGTTCGATTTTGGAATGACTGTAGGCCTCGAAACCCACCACCATCAGTGGTACCACTTCAAGTGCTGAAAAGGTTGCCCCAATAGCTAATACCGAAATAGGAGTTCCGCTCCAGTACATATGATGGAAGGTCCCCAATACACCGCCCCCTAAGAAAATGATGGTGGCAAATAAAATCATGGTCGTGGCAACGGATACTCTCAGCAAACCCATGCGCACAAATAAAGTAGAGATAATAGCAGTAGCAAATACCTCAAAAATACCCTCAACCCAGAGATGGACAACCCACCAGCGCCAATACTCCATGATGCTAATATGTGTGTGCTGCCCCCACATTAGACCCGCCCCGTAGAGTAGCCCAATCGAAACAGTGGAAATCATAACCAGGAAAATAAGTGATCCAGAGGCTTTATCTTGCAATGCCGGCCATAATCCGCGTAACACTAGGATCATCCACAGTAGCAAGCCTATAAAAAGATAGATTTGCCAGAACCGGCCAAGATCAATATATTCATAACCTTGATGTCCGAACCAGAAGTTTATTGTCAGGTCAGCAATAAAACCGTGTATCGCCAGCCACTCACCAGCAAATGAGCCGACTACGATGATTAATAAACTAAAAAATAAAAAATTTACGCCAAACCGTTGATATTTTGGCTCATGCCCGGAAAGCATTGGCGCAACATAAAGCCCAGTCGCCAGCCAGGCAGTTACTATCCATAATATGGAAAGCTGAGTATGCCATGTCCGTGTTACTGCGTATGGAAGGTAATCGACCAGGGGCAAACCATAGAGTCCCTGACCTTCAATAGCATAATGTGCAGTCACAATACCGAGCAAGACCTGAACGACAAAAAGCGCCGTTACTACCCAAAAGTATTTAGCTGTCGCTTTCATTGAAGGGGTGATATGTGTGGTAGAAATTGTATCTTCCTGCGCATAACCATTTTCCGGTTCCAGATCTGATCGCCAGACATCAAATTGACGTGCGTAATACCAGACTATCCATCCAATTCCGGCAAGTAGTAGTAAAATGGAAATAAGGCTCCACATAAGTATGCTGGCGGAAGGGGTGTTTCCTACCAGTGGGTCATGTGGCCAATTGCTGGTGTAGCTAACATCATCATTGGGTCGATTGGTAACTGCCGCCCAGGCAGACCACCAAAAGAATGCGCTCAATTGTTGTGCATCATGAGCATCTAAAGTCGAGTTTAGTGGAAAGGCATAATCCTTGCGTAACTTGAGAAAACTTTCACCTTTAGCGGTGAACAAATTGATGTAGTGTTTGGCAACAGTGTTAATCGCTAGAGCACGATTAGGGCTGATTGTTACGATGCCTGTGTCAGTAATATAGGTATTCTTACGCATCTCATGGCGCAGTGTCACTTTATGCATTTCCAGGAGTTGCTCGTCAGATGCTGACATGCCAGCAATTTCATCGCGTGCAATCAGTGCAAGCAGTGCTAAAGCTTCACGATGTAGCCAATCCGCGCTCCAGTCCGGTGCAAGGTAACTTCCGTGCCCCCAGATTGAACCTTGCTGCATGCCACCAATGGATTGCCAGATATTCTGCCCGCGTTCTATATCGCTGCGCGTGTAAATAATATCTCCATCCGGAGTTTTAATGGCTTCAGGAATCGGAGGGGCCTTTTGATAAATTTGTCCTCCAAAAAACAATAAGACAGCAAACGATACCAGCAAGCTTGCTAACAATATTTGCCAGAGTCTTTTAACCGTAAAAGTTGTATTATAAGTATTCATCTTTGGTTCCTGGCTGAATAGTTGAAGTAGGCAAAATCTTTACGAATGATGCGTGATTGCTATTTCTTCCTTCTCTTTCGGAAATCTGTATCAGATAAAAACACTAACATATAAATATCTAACTATCAAGTTATGGAGTTTTCAAATGCGGGAGTCTGTCCATAATTAAGTTTTCATTTTGATATTAGGCATCCTTCATTTCTCGGTTGACACTTTTTTTATTTAACAAGCGTAGCCCGTATGGAGCTTGCGTAATACGGGGAAACTAGCGCCTCGAATGTCCCGTATTCCGCAAGCTCCATACGGGCTACGTTTATACTGGTGTTACGCAAATGAATAAAGGGAAAGAGACCCCCCCCTTAATTTGCTTTTTTTCGATATTTCGGTACGATGACTTTATGGTATTTACAATATCACTTTACATAGACTTGGCTTAGCCATTCCCTCCTTTAAATTCCCCTCTTTACCTTGGCGGATTCTGAGGAGAATTTAACAAATATTTTCGCTGGAACGGTAGAGCCTATTTGCATCGCACCAGTAGAGCCAGTGGCTTAATTTTAGAAGTTAGATAATTAGTGGCAGTGGATATGAATAATTTTAATCTTGGTTTTGATAGCCAAACATCTGAACTGGATAACCAATCGCTTGAAGTAATCGGTACAATTCCAGACTGGTTGAGGGGGGCGTTATACCGCAATGGGCCTGCCCTATATAAGGTGGGCGAGTATTCCGTAAACCATTGGTTTGATGGCTTTGGCATGCTGCATCGGTTTTTTATTCAGAATGGGAACGTGACTTACAGTAATCGTTTTATCGAGTCGCGCGGCTATCAGGCGGCGATTGAAGAAAAACGAATCAAATACCATCTTTTTGCGACTGCGCCTGACTATACATGGTGGCAGAAAATAATTTCCTGGTTTCAGGAACCGGTTTTTTCCTACAACACGAATGTTAATATTGCGATGTATGGTAATCAATTGGTGAGCATGACGGAAAAGTCGGCTTATAACACCCATGATCTTTCTAGTTTAGCAACAAACGACCCCATTGATTTAAATCATATTGGCGAGGTGACCACTGCACATCCACACTTTGATTACGA
>WTCN01000036.1 GCA_013138555.1 Methyloprofundus sp.
GTGGACCTTATTACCCGCATCAACACGTGTTAAAACATCCTGTAAGCTACCGAATTGACGCTCGTCTTTTACAGACTCCATGCGTGCATATTCTTTGGCGATTAGCTTAAATTGCTCTTTCGTATCATTCGCCATTTTGTACTTAGTAGGATACTTAGTACGATTTTTATCGAAGTCCCAAGTAAAACTTTGTAGCCATCTATGAACTTCCTGAGCATTTACGCTAGTCGGTGCACGATTAACAGCCAAAGCATCGGTTGCAGCTTTTGTTGCAGCACTTATTGCCATGTTTATTATCCTCGTTGCGTAGTTAGTTTTAATAACGAAGCTGTCGTTATCACTATGCTATTTTGCTTGATAACGTACAGTATTGAAGTGTGTGCTAATCCAAGCTTAACGACAGCTTCATCAGAACTTAATGCAACAAGTGTGCCAATTTTTTCATTTCCAGACTATGTTTTGTAATTCAAAGAGATATGTTTTTTTGCATACCACCCGACCCACAAAACGAGTGCTTAAAAAATAGACAGTGTTTATAAGTTAGGCGTATATTTTTGAGATTTTTGAATGTATGGCAGCGTGGAGAAAGCGTATAAATTCAATTAAAAAAACTCATTAGAAAGCGGAGGGAGGTGCATAGAGACGTGACTTTATATGCTTACGGTTTTTGCTTTAGTGAATAGGAAATGCGATGTCCGGCTTAATATTTTAAACACAAACTTATAATACAAAGCAAAGATAGTGCCAAGCTCAGCGGCATATTGTCGCGCGTCAATATGCCACATTCCCCGACAGTATTCCTTAAAGATAGAATGCTAACTTTAGCAATCACAACAAACCTAAAACGTACCTGATAATGAATAAAGAAAGCCTTGATTACGAAATAAAAATATTCGCGCCAACGAAAGAGCTATACCAGCAACTCAGTCAGCAAGCTAATGAATTGTTTGAACATGCAGTCATATCGACTCAAGAGGTACATGCAAAAATTGCTGAGACTGGCCTGGAATTTTATAATCACCCTAGCCAAACCGCATCACGCTGGCAAACTGAACTTTCGGGTAAAAGTGATGAGCTGTATACTTTTGTTAATGACAATGTTATTCCTGCTGCAAAAGCGGATTACCAGCATTTAATCAGTGTTGCGACTGATTATGGTGTCCAGGCACGCGAGTCCATTCAATTTTTTATAGATAACCCTAAGCTAGTTACGGTAGAGACTTTCAGTCGCTTTAACCAAGGTTTAATTCACTTTTTTGATTCATCAATGAATGTATCTACGCAGGTTTTAAATGATATCGGGGCTCAGGCAGGTGAAATAATTGATTTTTTAAGCAATGATCCTTTACAGGGGATAGAGAGTCTATACTACGACTCTTTGTCGGTTTTACTGAACAGCTATTTTGATGTGGTTTCATCCTTACTGCTAAGCGCAACGTATTAAACGTATTTTTAGACTCTTTTAGCCTACTTATTTCTCATTAAACAATGTTAACACAAGAATTAAAAGACCGCTTCCGGTTATATTTTACCCCTATTAATATTCCTGGAGACTATTTTACCGTCAATGAACTAGAGGGCTTTATGCACGCTCTGGTGATTACCCCTGACTTGATTAAGCCTACTGAATGGCTCGCCGCCCCTTTTTATGGTGACCTTACTGTTTTTGACAATGATGAAACAGCCAAAAATTTGGCTGAATTTTTAATGGACTGCTTTTCTCACTATACTGCACTGCGGCACAGTGGCGCATTAAGTTATCCCTATGATCTAAAAAAATTAGATGAAGCAATGTTTGATTGCATAGATGGCTGGGCGCATGGTTTCTGGTATGGCCTATCCTTACGCATGCCAGTTTGGCAAACGCCTTTTATAGGTAAGCAAGCCGCTAAAAACGATTCGGTAGTGACTAGTGTTGAAGTCTTTAGGGCTTTGGGAGATGATCAATTTGACACTGCACCTTTATTAGCGAAAATTAAACACAATAGTCAGGGAGATATTGCAGAAAGTGAATGGAAGTCTCGTTTAATTATCAATCTTATGGATGCTATTCCTGTCTCCGTACATACCTTACAAGAATTTGGGCGCTATATTATTGAGAAGAAACAACAAGAACTTAATTTAGCGGAAGCAGGTGGTCATTCAGTAAGCGCGTGAAGCAAGCTAAAAGATTCAATAACTTAGCACAAAGAACACAGAGTTTTTGATTGTAAAACCTCTGGGTTCTCTGTGATTATTTTGCAATGCCTTTAAGAAAAGCTTACTTTACGTCTGCTGCTATAGCATTTCATCATAAGATATGCTCAAAAAGTTAATTACAAAGAAAATAGCTCACGCATTTTTGCCCCTGGATGCTCGGCACGCATAAATGCTTCGCCAACTAAAAAGGCATAAACCTCATTATCCATCATCAATTTGATATCATCAGGCGTATGGATACCGCTCTCGGTAATCACTAAACGATCACTCGGCACCATTGCCTTTAAGTCTAAAGTGGTTTGCAGCGAGGTTTCAAAGTTGCGTAAATCGCGGTTATTAATCCCCATTAATGGCGTGTCTAAAGTTAAAGCGCGTTCCATTTCCGCTTTATCATGCACTTCGACCAGAATATCCATACCCAGTTCTTTTGTTGTATCCGCCAGTTCGTGCATTTGCGTATCTGATAAGGCAGCAACAATCAGTAAAATACAGTCTGCACCTAAGGCACGTGACTCATGTATCTGATAAGGGTCAATCATAAAGTCTTTACGCAAAGCAGGCAAAGGACAAGCCTGTCTTGCCAGCTGTAAATTAACCTCACCACCCTGGAAATATTCTTTATCGGTTAAAACAGAAAGGCAAGTCGCCCCGTTCATTGCGTAGTCTTGCGCAATTTCTAGCGGCTTAAAATTCTCTCTGATCACACCTTTACTCGGCGATGCTTTTTTGACTTCAGCAATAATCGCTGGTTTTTTAGTCAGTGCTTTATCCTGTAACGCACGCGCAAAGCCTCGTGGTGCTTCTGCATCGCTGATAATGTCCGCTAAATCAGCAATTGACATGCGTGACTTGCGTTTTGCGACTTCCTGTTCTTTTGTTGCGAGGATTTTTTTTAAAATATCTGGGGTATCGGTCATAGGGGAGTTTTTTTAAAAGGCCAATCTTGTTTGTGTCATAGCCTATTAGAATACCTGATTCATGGCTTATTGCCAATACAAGTAATTTTCCCAGGCATTGCCAGGCCACGATAAAATCATTCTGCTATTAGCCTTGTAGGGTGGGCAATCTTTTCTGCCCACCAAAACGAAACAGAAATTTATACAAATCATAAAATTGGACAAACGGTTTGGTGGGCAAAAAAGCCTGCCCACCCTACAGGGCTTAACTTAACAACCCTTTTTCCAGCTCTTTGGATGCATTAATAGCCGAAT
>WTCN01000249.1 GCA_013138555.1 Methyloprofundus sp.
TGGAGCGGGTGATGGGAATCGAACCCACGTGATCAGCTTGGAAGGCTGGAGTTCTACCATTGAACTACACCCGCAGAATTCTTTAAATCTGAATGGTGGAGGGGGGAGGATTCGAACCTCCGAAGGCAGAGCCGTCAGATTTACAGTCTGATCCCTTTGGCCACTCGGGAACCCCTCCAATTCAGAAAAGCTATTATGATTGTAACGCTTTCTTATGTCAACTATTTTTTTAAATTATTTTTATTGAGAATGCAACTCCTGCATTGCAGCCTCAAAATTACCTCTCAACAACAAAGGCATACAAGCAATAAATTCAAAAAATAACTCTTTTACTTGCTGCAGATCACTTTTAGAAAAATCAGACAAAACATAGTCCGCAACAGCCCTACCCGCATTTGGCCGCCCCACCCCTATACGCAATCTTTTAAAATCTTTTGCACCTATACTGGCTATAATATCCCTAAGTCCATTATGCCCTCCGTGCCCACCAGCAGATTTCAACTTCATAGTACCCACATCAAAATCCAGCTCGTCATGCACCACAAGAACCTCTTCCGGCCGAATTTTATAGTACTTCATCAACGCAGAGACAGACTGACCACTACGATTCATAAAGGCACCAGGCTTTAGTAAATACAACCTATCCCCACCCTTACTCACCTCAGCCACATCACCAAAAAAGCGCGACTGCTTAGAAAAAGCAACCCCTTCATCTTTAGCCAGCTCATCCAATAGCAAAAACCCGGCATTATGCCGGGTTTTTGAGTATTTATTACCTGGATTTCCCAGGCCTACAAGAAGCTTAATCACTCTTCAGGTTCAGAATCAACCTCTTCATCTACTTCATCTTCACTCGCAGCACTTCTGGTTTGCACTACTTGAGCAACAGGTAAATTATGATCTTCACCATGCGTCATAGCAAGAATCTCCACTCCTTCAGGAGCAGTAATATCCGCCAAATGCACAGACTCACCTATATCAGTATTAGCCAAGTCGACTTCTATATATTCTGGCAAATCCCCAGGCAAACACACAACCTCAAGTTCAACCATTGAATGAGTCACCACACCACCCGCCTTAACCCCGACAGATTCCGCTTCATTAATAAAATGCAAAGGCACATGCACTTTAATTTTCTCATTCATGTCAACACGTAAAAAATCCATATGAATGACATTATCTCTTGCAGGATGCCTTTGCATACCCTTCAATACTGCATTCTGGACATTACCATCAATATTCAACTGTAGAACGTGCGAATAAACTGCCTCATTAGCCAGTTTCTTTTCAATTTCATTCAGGTTTAACTCAATTAACTCAGGCTCAGCCGAACCACCATAAACCACAGCAGGAATATTACCTTTACGACGAATAGCCTTAGCACTACCCGTACCGGCACCCGCTCTACTTACCGCATCAAATTCAAAAACGCTAGACATCTAAATCTCCACACCCTACAAACAATAACTTAAATTATCAATCAACATATAACGAACTAACTGACTCACCTACTGCAATTCTTCTAATTGTCTCAGCCAACATATCCGCAACACTCAACTGCCGTATTTTGCCCAACTTAACCGCATCTTCATTTAGCGGAATAGTATCTGTAACCACCAGCTCATCCAACACCGAGTGACGTAAATTCTCTATTGCACGTCCAGACAATACCGGATGCGTACAGTAAGCAACCACCTTAACAGCGCCTTGCTTTTTTAATGCAGCGGCCGCACTACATAGCGTACCAGCCGTATCAACCAAATCATCAATCATAACGCAAGTCTTACCACTCACATCCCCGATGATATGCATTACCTCAGCGACATTAGCCATTGGTCGACGTTTATCAATAATTGCCAAATCCGCATCATCCAGCCGCTTCGCCAAAGCCCGCGCCCTGACCACACCACCTACATCCGGAGAGACAACAATTAAATTTTCATATTTTTGTCGCCATACATCACCTAATAACAAAGGAGACGCATAAACATTATCTACGGGTATATTAAAAAAACCCTCTATCTGATCGGCATGCAAATCAACAGTCAAAACCCTGTCCGCACCTGCAACACCCACCATATTAGCAACTAGCTTTGCGCTTATTGCTACGCGCGCCGAACGCGACCGCCTATCCTGCCTGGCATATCCATAATACGGCATAACCGCTGTTATCCGGGATGCAGATGCTCTTTTCAAGGCATCTATCATCACCAACAACTCCATTACATTTTCATTGGTTGGCGCACACGTTGGTTGAATGACAAAAACATCTTTATCCCTGACGTTTTCCTCAATCTCCACCGTCACTTCACCATCACTGAAGCGCCCTACCGAAGCCATTCCTAGGCGCATGTTCAAGCGACGAACTATGCCCTTCGACAGCTCAATATTGGCATTTCCAGAAAAAACCATCATTGAAGTATCACACGAAGTATCACTCATTTAGAATACCGAGCTGATTTAATATGGAAGAATAATTGGCTGGGCTGCCAGGATTCGAACCTGGGTATGCGGAGATCAAAACCCCGTGCCTTACCGCTTGGCGACAGCCCAATTAGATACTAAAGAATTCACTCATTTGCCTATGCAATGGTGAAATAGCTAATCCCTCAGCAATATAAACCTCGTTATCCGAAGCTAATTTATTATACACATTCCTTGCCGACTGCTGATCACTAAACTGAACAAAAACACAAGCTCCTGTCCCGGTTAATCTCGCTTCTCCATATTGTGACAAGTCATCCAAGGCTTGCCCCACTTCGGCGTGTAATTTTTTAACGACTAAAACACAATCATTTTGATTCTGTCCTGCGTTAAAGTCCGATATTCTGATGGATTTACTATCTCGTGTCAACTCTTTTTCTGAAAATATTTTTCCCGTATCAACATGACACTGTGGTTTTAACACCACAAACCATGCTTTAGGTAGATTTATTTCCGTCAATTTATCTCCCACACCTTCTGCCCAGGTACTTGTTCCCTTGATAAAAACAGGCACATCCGCACCTAATTGCACACCTAACTCCATCAAGCGTTGTTCAGAAATATTTAATTTCCACAAGCGATTCAACACCACCAAAACAGTTGCCGCATCCGAACTCCCCCCTCCCAGACCACCTCCCATGGGTAGGTTTTTTTCTATCTCTATACAAACGCCTCCCTGATAGCCTGACTCTTTTTTTAGCAAGTTAGCAGCCCGCACCGTTAAGTCATCTGCTTCTTTTACCCCGGGTATGGTATTTTTTAAGTTTACTCGATCCTCTTCAGTTTCATTAAAAATCAAGCCATCCGTTATATCAATTATCTGAAATACCGTTTGCAATAAATGATAGCCATCCTCTCTTTGACCCACTATTCTTAACATTAAATTTAGCTTTGCAGGCGCTGGCCATCTTACCCCCCAGCCTAAATCCGAATCTTTTTTCTCAGTCATTCTATGCCCCACTGATCTATAATCAGTTTTAGTTTTATATTATCTTTACTTATATTGATTTTACGCGGCATAACACCAATGCTAGTTTCCATATATTCATTATAAGTTACTTGCCAACCCAACTGCTGAAACCCCTGCTCTAGCTGTAATACCGGCACATCCTGCAAATAAGCTCCAACTACCCAGCGGCGCAAAGCTGTTAACGGCACGACAAAACCTATTTGCCGAGCAATAAATGCATCTATATCTTGCGAAAACAGCACCTCTCCCTGACCAGTATCCAGCATAATTTCATGCTCATTCAATTCAATCAGTACAGCCCCCATACCCAGCGCACCGGACAATTTCAGTACATCATCTTTATTTTCATGCTGCCAATAAATATTTGCTGTCAAGGCATCATCACTTTTAATCAATAAACGCCCTTGTAACGTCCATTTTGGCAAATCCCTCCCTTGCAGTTCACTTAGCTCTCGTCCTAACTTAGCATCATAGGTTTCAACAGTTGAGCAGCCCAACAAAGAGCACAATAACATTAAACATAATACCCTACCGTACATCAATGAGCGCCTAATAATCGCGATTTAACGTCCAGCAATAATTTATCGTCAGGATGTCTTGCCAATGCCTCCGCCAATAAAGCCTTAGCCTGCTCCGTTTCTTGCAAAGCCCATAGCACCTCTACTAGATGCGAGGCTATCTCAGCTTGAGGCTGTTTATCATACGCAGCCTGCAAATAGAGTAGCGCTTCATCCAGTTGATTTAATTTAAAAAGCAACCAGCCATAACTATCCATAATAATGGGTTCATCTGGCTTGATAGCAATCGCTTTATCCAGGTAGATCTTTGCTTCTTCATAACGCTCCGTTCTATCAGCAAGCGTATAGCCTAAAGCATTCAGCGCATTTGCATCATTAGGATTTTTCTCTAAAATATATTGTAAATCATCCTCCAGCACCTGCAATTTACCCAGTTTTTCAGCCAGTAGTGCCCGTGCATATAAAATCCTAATATTATCCGGGTCTTCGATCAAGCCACTGCTTAACACATCAAACCCTTGCTGATTAAGCCCTTGCTGAGCATAAATTTCTGACTCAATTAATATTAAGTCACTTCTTTTCTGCGGATACTCATTTTTTAGATTTTTGATTTTATCCAAAGCAATTTCATAACGCTTTTGATCCATTAAAATCAAAACCGCACTCATACCCGCCTCAAACTTAAAGGGTTCAGACTCAATCGCATCAAACCATATTAAAGCCTCGTTAAAACGTCTGGCTTTGGCATCCATACGCGCCAGATAAAACGCCGCCCTATCTCGAAACTGCTCATTAACAACCAGGGTCTGTAAAATATTTCGCGCCTTTTCTTCTTGCCCAGTCTGCAAATAAACCAAAGCTAATTTGAACTTCAGTTCATTATTATCCGGGTAGCGCCTAGTTAAGTCCTGCAGGGCCTCCTCGACCTCCTCAAAACGCCCCTGCTGTATTAATAACTGAACTATTTGCTCTCTTACTTGCTCATTTTCCTGCTCTGCAACGGCATGCTGTAGAACTTCAGTTGCCTCAGACAGCTTTCCAGCAGAGGTATATAACTGCGCCTGTAGTAACAGAGCTCTTGTCCAATCCGGCTCAAGCTCTAGCGCCTTAGTAATATTAAGCTGCGCCTGCTTGCGTCTCTTAGCCTGGACATCGAGTAAAGCCTGAATAAAATACAGCTGTGCATCCTCTGGGTATTTAACAGCTAACTCAGAAAATACCTGATAAGCCAGGTCGACACTCTGTTGTGTATTTAAACTTTTAAGCATAACAATGGCTTTGCTATCAAAATCCTGCGCATCATGACGTAAAATAAAATCAATACTATCAAGCGCCCCCTGCCGATCCCCTGACTTTAGTGCAACAATAGCCTGTAGAGACCTTGCATCCAGACTTTCAGGCTCCACTTCCAGCCATAAATCCAGAGTTTGCTTCAACCTCGCATCGTCTTGCAGATAAAGAGCAATTTTTGCTGCCCGCTTGATAACATCTGGGTCTTTAACCTGCCTAGAGGCACGCAAATAACCATCCAGCGCAAGCTCATACTGCTCTCGCTGCCCTGCTATTTCTGCCGTCATCAATAGAAACAATACTTCAGAGGAAATTTCCGTTTTTCTCTCCGGGATAAGCGTCTCCACCTCGGTTTTTAATTCTTTTTCTTCCAGTGTTGAATCAAACAAGCTTCCAGAATCTTTAGTTGCACATGCTGTCAGCATAAAAAAACTCACAGCAATCATTAACTTTAAAACCATCAATGTAATTTCCTTAAAATTTAAATGACTTATAGATATACTTTGCACAAACACACTACATTTCCAGCGACTACTTTTGCCCGCAACAGTACTGCTAAAACAGCCACAAAGGCAACCTAAGTAGCTATTTCAAAATATTATCTCGACAAAAAAACAACCTGTCATACAACTATATATCCACACAAAACATACAAAAGCAACCCCCAATAACGACCGTAGAATTACCTTCCATCCTTACATTACACACTATACAAGCAACCCTTTGCTGCCTTAAAAAAAACATAAATACGACGACACTGCAGCCCTGAGACTCGCTTATAGCTTAATTTAACACAAAAAAACCACACAGATATTTTATTACATTTGGCTAATCCGCCAAAGTTCCTTAGAATATACGATTGATCTATGATTTCAAGTTTATCCGTTAACTTTAAGAATTAACTGGCACTAATGACACTTCTTGCTTTAGGTATTAATTATACAACAGCGCCCGTTTCAATCCGAGAGCGTCTTGCATTTCCCACTGAAATCCTAAACGATGCAGTCAGGGATCTTTGGCAACAACAGGCTATATCCGAAGCAGCCATCCTATCAACCTGCAATCGCACTGAAATATACTGCAAAACTCAAAATAACAACCTAGAGCCTGTTATAGACTGGATTTCTCGCCATCGACAACTAAAACATACCGAGTTTCAGCCCTATTTATATGCACATACGGATAATGCCTTGATTCGACATATCTTCCGGGTTGCAAGTGGCCTAGAATCCATGGTACTGGGTGAACCACAAATTTTAGGGCAAATGAAAACAGCCTACCAGACAGCAAATCAGGCAGGCACTCTAGGCAAAGA